>JBAYZJ010000013.1:0-19419 GCA_041672565.1 Endomicrobiaceae bacterium | reverse complement strand
AGACACTATCTGCGATTTTAAACGGGAAAGTTTTCCTTCATCATCAGCAGCATATTTATTGTACAAAAACTCTGCTACAATAGACGAAAGAATACTGTCTCCCAAAAATTCCATACGTTCATTGCAGTCTTTTAAACCATATTCTGAAGAATATGATCTGTGAGTCAAAGCTAATTTGAGATAATCTCGGTTTTGAAAAATATAACCGAGATTATCTTCAAGTATTTTTAAATTACCCAACATATTTTTTTAATATTACAGTCGCATTATGTCCGCCGAAACCGAGTGAATTTGATAAAGCGCAGGTTATCTGCTGCTGTCTCGCCGTATTAGGGACGTAGTCAAGATCACAATCAGGATCCGGTATTTCATAATTTATTGTCGGATGAATAAAACCGTTTTGCATACATAAAATCGTTGCAACGGCTTCGACGGCTCCTGCCGCACCCAACAAATGCCCAGTCATCGATTTTGTCGATGAAACCGGGATTTTATATGCTTTCTCTCCAAAAACTTTCTTTACCGCTAAAGTTTCTATTCTGTCGTTCATTTCGGTTGATGTGCCGTGAGCATTAATATAATCAATATTATCTTTGGAAATACCGGCGTCTTTTATCGCCGTTTCCATAGCCTGCACGGCGCTTGTGGCTTCGGGACCAGGCGCAGTCATATGATATGCATCATCCGAAGCGCCGTATCCTGCAAATTCCGCATATATTTTTGCTCCTCTTTTTAAAGCGTGTTCCAAAGTTTCGAGCACCAAAACAGCGGCGCCTTCACCGATTAAAAATCCGTCTCTGTCTTTATCAAAAGGTCTGGAAGCTTTTAACGGATCATCATTTCTTGTGGTAAGCGCTTTAAGACTGCAAAAACCAGCCACTGCGATAGGCGTTATCGTGCCTTCCGCTCCGCCTGTTATCATAACATCGGCATCACCGTATCTGAGAAGCCTTAAAGCGTCTCCCATAGCGTGATTTGCAGATGCACATGCGCTGGTTACGGCATAATTAGGACCGGTCAAACCGTATTCTATCGCAATTTCTCCGGGTAACATATTTGTAATAATCATAGGTATCAAAAAAGGACTTACTCTTCTCGGACCCTTTGTTATTAAAGTAGTATGTTCCTGTTCTATTATATCCATCCCTCCGATACCTGTACCGGTAACGGAGCCTATTCTTGATAAATCTTCTTTGGAAAAATCAAGACCTGAATCTGCTATTGCCATCTTAGCCGCAGACATGCCAAGCTGCGTAAACCTTGCCATTCTTCTAGCTTTTTTTCTCTCCATGAAATCTTCAGGTTGAAAATTTTTGACATTCGCTCCGATTTTGCAGGCAAAATCAGTCGTATCAAAAGAGTCTATAAGATTAGCGCCGGATTTACCCTCTCTTAAAGCCTTAGTAAATTCTTCCTGCCCTATACCTATAGGAGATAGTACGCCTATCCCCGTAATGACTATTCTTCTTTTATTCATAAATTACTCAACTTGTTTTATTTAGCCTGGTGAGCTGTAATATATTCTACAGCCTGTCCGACTGACTGGATTTTTTCTGCTTCTTCATCAGGAATTTCAATGCCGAATTCTTCTTCAAATGCCATAACCAATTCTACAGTATCTAAAGAATCTGCTCCTAAATCATTAATAAAAGATGCGGCTGTTACAACCTCTGACGGATCTACGCCTAATTGTTCAACAATAATTTCTTTTACTCTGGTTTCTATGTCTGCCATGGTACTTCCTCCCTTTTTTGAGTTAACTTATTAACTCTTGTTATTTTATTTTTCCAAACATCATTACATATACATTCCGCCGTTAACGGATATTACATGACCTGTTATGTATGACGATTCTTCGCTTGCCAAAAACAACGCCGAATTTGCTATATCTTTTGCTTCTCCCAATCTCTTTAAAGGAATCTGGTCTGAAAGTTTCTGCTTAACATCATCGCTCAAAACATCCGTCATAGCCGTTCTGATAAAACCCGGCGCGATTGCATTGACCAAAACATTTCTTGATGAAAATTCTCTCGCGCATGTTTTTGTCAGAGCTATAACTCCGCCCTTCGACGCCGAATAATTAGCCTGTCCCGCATTTCCCATAAGTCCGACAACAGAAGCTATATTTATGATTCTGCCGCTTCTTTGTTTAAACATCGGTTTTGTAACGGCTTTTATACAATTAAATACGCCTTTTAAATTAACCGAGATGACGGCATCCCATTCCATTTCCGTCATTCTTAACACCAAATTATCTTTTGTTATTCCCGCATTGTTTACTAATATATCTATTTTTTGGAATTTGTCAAGTACTTTTGTCACCAAATTTTCACAATCAGCCGGTTTCGAAACATTGCCTGCAACCGCTATTGTTTCAACATTGTATTGTGATTTTAATTCATCGGCTGTTTTTTGGGCTAATTCCTCATTAATATCAGACACAACAATATTTGCGCCTTCTTTAGCAAAAGTTTCCGCAATGGATTTTCCTATTCCCTGCGCGCATCCGGTTATAACTGCTACTTGTCCTTTTAATCTCATTTGCTTATTTCTCCTATTACTTTTTCTAAACTTACGCTGTCTTCTATGTTAAGTGCTTTTTTAGTTCTGTCTATTCTTCTCATCAGACCCGTTAAAACTCTCTGCGGTCCTATTTCTATAAATAATTCAACTCCGCTGTTTGCGGCATTAATAACAGAATCGTCCCATTGTACTGAATTATATATCTGTTTGACAAGCTTTTCTTTGATCAAAGAAGCGTCTTTTGTAATAGCAGCATCGCAGTTTGTTATTACAGGATACAAAGGATTATTAAATGTATATTTATCAAGTTCCTGCGACATCATTTCGGCGGCCTTTTTCATTAATGTCGAATGGAAAGGACCTGAAACATTAAGCATAACCGCTTTTACCGCTCCCTGAGCCTGAGCCAACTCAACAGCTTTTGACAAAGCCTCATTTACGCCTGATATAACAATCTGTCCCGGTGAATTAAAATTGACCGGTTCGCATACTCCGATTTGGGAAGCTTCCTTACATATATTTATAACCGTTTCTTTTTCCATACCTAAAATGGCTGCCATTCCGCCAGGATTTTCCTGTGAAGCTTTTTGAATAAATTCGCCTCTTGCTTTAACCATTAACAATCCGTCTTTAAAACTAAAAAAACCGGATGCGCACAAAGCTGAATATTCTCCGAGAGAATGTCCGGCGGTCATAATTTCAAAATTATTCAAATCAACGTTTTTTTTCAAAACTTCAAAAGCGGCAATGCTAACGGTAAATATTGCCGGCTGCGCATACTTTGTGTTTTTTAAAGATTCTTCGGGTCCGTTAAATATTATATCTTTTATTTCAGCTCCGGCTTGGTCAATAATATTTTTCGCTTCGGGAAACTTTTCATATAAATCTTTTCCCATCCCTATATATTGAGACCCCTGTCCCGGAAACATTAACAATATTTTTTTCATTCATTAATCCTTTTTATTTTTAAGCGCAAAATAACACACAAACACAGCATGTTAAAAATTTGAATTTAATTTTCAACTTTTAAAATTATTACCGCTTTTAATTTTCCCGAATTAAAAACCGATTCTTAATATACATCCGCCCCAGGTAAGCCCGCCTCCGAAAGCGACAAGTTCTACCAAACCGCCTTTGGAAATTCGTCCTTCCTGTTTTGCTTCGTCTAAAGCAACTATCGTAGTTGCGGCAGACATATTCCCGTATTTGTGAACATTTATATAAACTTTATCTTTATTGATTCCGGCTTTTTTTGCAACCGCGTCTATAATTCTTAAATTTGCCTGATGCGGTATATATAAATCTATATCCTGATCCGTTTTGCCGGCCATTATCATTGCTTTTTCAGCAGATTCAGCCATCTTTGTAACTGCGACTTTGAAAACATCCTTGCCGGCCATTTTTATTGTATGAAGTTTTTGATCGATAGTTTCATGAGTAGTAGGATTTGCAGTTCCTCCGCCGGGGATATCAAGAAGTCCGGTATGATTGCCGTCTGCCCCGAGATAAACGGACAAAATATCGTTATCTGTTTCCGACGCCTGAAAAATCATAGCGCCTGCTCCGTCTCCAAACAGCACGCATGTGTTTCTGTCAGTCCAGTCTGTGATTCTTGAAAGAGCTTCGACTCCTACAACGAGAATTGTTTTATACATTCCCGATTCTATAAAAGCTTTTGCAATGCCGACTCCGTATATAAAACCGGTACAGGCCGCAGATATGTCAAACGCCGCAGAGTTAAAAGCTTTCAGCTTTTGCTGCAAAAAACATGCAGTTGCCGGAAGAGGCATATCGGGAGTAATTGTCGCAACAAGGATTAAATCGATATCGTTAACTGAAATTTTTGCATGTTCTATAGCTTTTAACGATGCATTATAAGCCAAATCCGAAGAAGTCTGGGATTTGTCTATAATTCTCCTTTCTCTTATTCCTGTCCTTGTAGTAATCCATTCGTCGGAAGTCTCGACCATCTTTTCAAGGTCAAAATTTGTTAAAACTCTTTCCGGGACATAAGACCCGGTACTTAAAATTTTTACGCCGATTTTGTTATTCATTTCTCTACCACTTAATTTTTGGAAATAACCTGTTCAAGCTTGGTTATTTCTTCAGCTATTTTTTTATTTACATTATTTCCGGCAAATTTTGCCGCCGCGGCCAAAGCGCTTTTGACAGCTTTGGCGTTTGATTTACCGTGTCCTATTAAACATGCTCCGTTCACTCCCAAAAGAGGAGCTCCGCCGGCTTCTGTATAATCTAATTTTTTCTTAACGCCTTTCATGCCTAACTTCAGAAAAGGCGCCGCTCCCCAGCATAAAGGATTGTCTTTCATTCCCTGTTTTATAAGTTTTATTATCATTTCGGCAATACCTTCGCCGAATTTCAGAACTATATTACCGACAAAACCGTCACAAACAATTACATCGGCTTTTGCTTTCGGCAGTTCGCCGCCTTCTATATTGCCTATAAAGTTTAAAGATGACTTTTTGATAAGTTCGGATGTAGCGAAAATCAACTCATTGCCTTTTGTTTCTTCTTCTCCTATAGACAAAATAGCGACTCTCGGATTTTTATTGCCTAAAACTTCTTTTGAATATAAACTGCCCATTATTGCAAACTGAAGCAGATGTTCCGGTTTGCAATCGACATTTGCGCCGACATCCAAAATAGTGCACAATCCTGCAATTGTAGGGAAAGTCGTGGATATTGCAGGCCTTAGAACTCCCGGAATCCTTTTTAAATAAAGTAACGCCGTCGCCATTGCGGCTCCGGAATTTCCCATAGAAATAAAAGCGTCCGCCTGTTTTGAAGCCACAAGTTTGGAACATACCGCCATCGAAGAATCTTTCTTTTGTCTGGCGGCGCTTGCAGGAGATTCTCTCATTTCTATTACTTCGGTTGCATTTACAACTTTTATTTTTGCAGCAGGTATATTATATTTTTTCGACAATTTTTCAAGCTGTGTATAAATAATATCCTGTTTACCGACTAAAATTATTTCGTGATCCAATTCTTTAGCAGCTAATATGGCACCCTCAACATTAATATCGGGTGCCTTATCTCCGCCCATTGCGTCGAGAGCAAGAATCATTTTATTTTGCTTCCTCTTGCGGCTGTTCTTGAGTCTTAGATTTTTTTGCTTTTTTAGGAACGACTAACTGACCGTTATAAAAGCCGCATGACGGACAAACTTTATGAGGCATTTTTGGCGCCCCGCAGTTAGAACACTTATTTGAATTTTCAGCTTCTATTTTTGAGTTTGCGGATCTTCTGCAATCTCTACGATGCGGAGTATGTTTTCTTTTTGGATTTGGCATTTTTTCCCCCAGTTATATTTAACTTTTTTATTTTTGACCACTTTTCAGCTGCAAACTCATCTGTAATATTTTCTTCACATGAGCATTTTGTTTCATTTCTATTTTTGCCGCAAACCTGACACAGCCCAAGGCAGCCGCTGCTGCACAAAGGCTGCATTGGAATATTCAAAATAATATTCTCTCTGATTTCGTTTAATAAATCAAAAGTATATTCTTCAATACAAAAAGAACAGTCAAAATCTAAGCTTATATTTTGGTCAAACAAAGCAAGACATCTTGAACATTCAAACGACAAGATACCGCTGATATTACCGACAATGTTGATAATATCATCGTACCTGTCCGCTTTAAAAGAAACTTTTATACACGATGATTTTATGACATCATTATCAATGTCCAAATGAACCGCTGCGTCTTTAACCGACAAATTACTGCGTTTTTTAAAATCATCGAAACTTAATATAAAATTTTCCATAGCATAGATAAGTTTAGATTATATTTGTTAGTTGTCCTTTTGTCAATACCCGACCGGCTTTTCAAATAATGTAACTTTATATGTTTTATATTCTTTATTTTATATTAGCAAAAATAAAAAAATAATAAAATTAGATTCATCAATAAATCCTCAATTTGCCATTTCCAGCAAAACATTGTATTATACATATTATATATATGTAAGAATTCTTTATAAAATGCATAAAAATAATATCGTTTCAATATTATTAGCAACATATAACCGCGAAAAATATTTAACAAAAACTATACTTTCTATAATTAACCAAACCTATAAAAACATAGAACTTGTTATAGTTGATGACGGCTCAACCGATAACACATGGCAGGAACTTGTTAAATTCAAAAAAAAATACAGAACGCGTTTCACAAACATCGTACTGAAAAAACAAAAAAACATGGGCATAGGATTAAGCGCTGTAAAACTGCTGAAACTTGCCTCCGGCGATTATTGTTTTTTTATAGATTCTGACGACACTATAAAACCGGATGCGGTTTCTTCACTGCACAATTTTTTATCACGTCACAGCACTTACGCTTTGGCTGTCGGCGATAACGAATATATAGACGGCAGTTCAAAACTTTTTTATCTTGACAAACACCGCAGGCACACTTACGACGTTAAAAAAGCCGTATATAAAACCAGAAACCAAGCGCTGCAGAATATAAGGACAGACATTGATCTTTATTCCAATGAGTTCGGCACTTATTCTTCTCTGGTAAAAGAAAATTATATTTTGAACGGATTTCTTGTTAAAACAGATGCTATTAAAAAAATAGGCGGCTTTGTGAAAGATGCGCCTGCATATGATTACTATCTCATGCTTCAGCTTTCAAAATATTTTAAATTTAAATACATTGATAAAGTTTTATATTCTTACCGCTGCCACGACAATAATGATTTTTCAACTTCCGATATTTTATCTGCCCGCGTTTGCTGCACATTAAAAAAAGAATTACAAATTATAAAAAATATAAATTTGAATGATTTAAACTCTAATGCAAAAAATTGCATAAAAAACCGTTTTGCCGAAATTATTTTATCGGCAAGAATAAAAAATCTTGAGGCAAAACAGACTGTTTAAGACGTTTATTTTATTTTTTCTTGCACAACAAATTTGAATTATATAAAATTATTTAATTATGAATACTAAAACCTTTAAATTATTGTCGGGCAATGAAGCGCTGGCTCAGGGAGCCTACGAAGCAGGTCTCAAATTTGCAGGATCTTATCCCGGAACTCCTGCAACTGAAATTTTAGAATATTTAACTCAATTCAAAGAAGTTGACGCCCAGTGGGCCGTTAACGAAAAAGTAGCTTTCGAAGTCGCTCTTGGAGCCTCTTTTGCGGGAGTCAGATCAATCTACTCATCAAAACACGTAGGCATCAATGTTGCGATGGATCCTTTAATGACCGCCGCTTATTCAGGAATAAACGCCGGTTTTGTTATTGTCACGGCAGATGATCCGGGTCTTCATTCTTCACAAAATGAGCAGGATAACCGTCTCATCGCAAAATTTGCAAAAATCCCTTTACTTGAACCTTCGTCTCCTTCGGAAGCAAAAAAATTTATAAAACTTGCTTTTGAAATAAGCGAACAATTTGATACTCCCGTATTATTCAGAATGACTACCAGAGTAGCCCATACAAAAGAAAATGTCGAAATAGAACAAAGACATGAAATTGAAAATAAAATATTTGAAAAAAACCCGCATAAATATGTTATGGTGCCTGCAAACGCCTACAAAAAACATATTCTTTTGGAAGAAAAATTACTGAAACTTCAGGATTATTCCGAAAAAACAGAATTAAACAAAATAGAACTTAAAGATAAAGAGATTGGGTTTGTCACCGACAGCGTTACATATTTATATGTAAAAGAAACGTATCCGGACGCTTCGGTTTTAAAACTCGGAATGGCATTCCCGTTTCCTGATAAAAAAATAAAAGAATTTTCAGCCGCTGTAAAAAAGATAATAGTAGCGGAAGAAAATGAACCTTTCATTGAAGAACATTTATTGCAGATTGGTATTAAGTGCACAGGAAAACATTACACATATAGAGTAGGAGAATTAAAACCTGAAAACATAAAAGATATTGTTGAAAATAAACCTAAAACACAGTATCCCGGAGGTTCAAGAAGACCTGTTTTATGTCCGGGCTGTCCGCACAGAGCGGTATTTGTCGCGCTTAGAAAAACAAAAGTTATTGTCAGCGGAGATATAGGATGCTACACATTAGGATCTTTACCTCCTTTAGCGGCTCTCCACACAACAATATGCATGGGAGCCAGCATAACCATTTTTGACAGTTTGTCAAAAGTACTCGGTAACGACAAAGTTGTTGCCGTAATCGGAGATTCGACTTTTGTACATTCAGGAGTTACGGGACTCATTAATGCAGCTTACAATAAAGCGAAAGGCTTGATAATCATTCTTGACAACGGCACAACCGCGATGACAGGAGCACAGCCAAATCCTTCAACCGGAATAACGGCAAAAAATGAACAGACAAAAAAACTTGATTTGGAAATTCTCTGCAAAGCATGCGGAGCCGACAATGTTGAGGTAATAGACTCGTCCTGCAAATCAATTGAAGAAAAAATTAAAGAATATACGTCTCAGGACAAACTATCCGTACTTATAGTAAGATACGCTTTGTGCAAAATGATTGACAGAACAAAAAAAGCGGCGCCTTTGCTTAACAGCGAAAAATGCAAAAAATGTTATATGTGCGTAAGCGTTGACTGCCCTGCGATAGTAAAAGATGAAAACGGCAATATAAAATTAAACGTAAATTTATGCGCCGGCTGTAATGTCTGCGTCGAAATGTGCAAATTCGGCGGGCTGGTAAAAAATAATTAACAAAAGTGGTATATATTATGAAAACTATAAATATTTTATTTTGCGGAACAGGCGGGCAGGGAATTTTGACTGCCGCGGAAATTGCAGGCCTTGCCGCTATGTATGACGGATATCACGTTAAAAAATCCGAAGTCCACGGCATGGCCCAAAGAGGCGGATCCGTAGAATCACACTTAAGATTCGGTAAAGAAGTTTTTTCTCCGATTATCACGGACGGAGAAGTTGATTTCATGCTTTCTTTTGACAAAGGAGAACATGACAGAATGATCAAATTGTTGAAAAAAGACGGCAAAGACTTATTTCCTGATTTTGTTGAAGCTGATAAAAAAATTGCCGATAAAAAATTCTTAAACACATATATGCTCGGCATTTTATCAAAGCATTTAGGTTTATCAAAAGAAAGCTGGCAAAAAGCGATGAAAGACGTTTTTAAAACAAAATTTATAGAAAAAAACTTTGAAGTCTTTAATATGGCTAACGGAGACGTGAAATGATTTTTAATGAAGCAGTTGAGTGCGCCGGTAAAGAAAATTTAAAAAACATTCAGTCTGAGAGACTGTCAAAACTTGTTAAATACGTTTACAAACATTCTTCTGTTTATAAACAAAAAATAGACGCTTTGGGTATAAATCCCGAATCTATAAAAACAATAGATGATATAACAAAACTGCCGTTTACTCCTAAAGAAGATTTAAGAGATTTTTATCCTTTTGGATTATTCTCATCCGATATAAAAGATGTTGCCGAAATTCACGTATCAAGCGGAACAACAGGCAATCCGACAGTCGTCGGATATACAAAAAAAGATTTAGATTTGTGGTCTGAAGTTTCGGCAAGATGCATAGCCTGCGCAGGAGCAAACAAGGGAGACATGATTCAGGTTGCATACGGATACGGTCTGTTTACCGGGGGGCTCGGATTACATTACGGAGCGCTCCATTTAGGGTTGACGGTTCTTCCTATGTCATCGGGACAATCAAAAAGACAGGTAAAACTTATGCAGGATTTTAAACCGAGAATTCTGGCATGTACTCCTAGTTACGGATTATATTTATCTGAAGAAATGAGAGAAATGGGAATAGATCCGATAAACAGCAATTGGAAAATCGGCATTTTCGGGGCAGAACCTTGGAGCGAATCAATAAGAAAAAACATTGAAAATACATTAAACATAAGCGCAACCGATATTTACGGATTATCGGAAATTATAGGGCCCGGCGTAGCCCAGGAATGTACATACAAAGAAGGTCTTCATATTTGGTCAGACGTCTTTTATCCTGAAATTATAGATCCCGACACAAATTTACCTGTCCCCGAAGGACAGCAGGGCGAACTTGTCATTACTACATTAACAAAAGAAGCCATTCCTCTTTTAAGATACAGAACCAGAGATATCGCGTCTTTAACATATGAAACCTGCAAATGCGGAAGAACAATGCCGAGAATCAGTAAAATAAGAGGAAGAACAGACGATATGATTGTAGTAAGAGGCATAAACGTTTTTCCTACGCAGGTAGAACACGCATTACTTCAGATAGACGGAACACTGCCTAACTATTTAATTATAGTAGACAGACTGAACGGCACGATGGACACTGTGGAAATATGGGTTGAAGTTGATGAAAAAATCTTTTCTGACGAAATGAATGCGATGTCTGAACTAAAAAATAAAATAAAAAGAGTTATTGAAACTACTTTGGGCATAGGAACAAATATAAAACTTGTAGAGCCTAAAACGATAGCAAGAAGTGAAGGCAAGTCTAAAAGAGTAATAGACAGAAGAAATCTATGACAAACGGAGATATCAATGATTCTAAAGAACAGGGTACTTCCATATTTTAAAGAGTTAGCCGGTTTAATAAAAAACAATTATATCGTTATTATTTCTTTTATTGTTTTATCTGTATTATTGGAATTTATATCCATTCCGTTCGCATCCGTTTTTTTGCTGATTTTTTTGATGTTTACTCTTTCAAAAACTGATGATTTTAAACCGGGGAAAGGAAAAATTCTTAATTTTATATTGTTTTTTATCCTTATAATACTGTTTGTTTTATTATTTACAGCTCCTAGCACAATATTTTTAATGTTTTCCGACGAAATAGTTCCGGCAGAACTTGGAACTTCCGCTTTGATAAAAACTTCCATAGAAATAGGCACTTTGTTGTCTCTGTTATTTATATTTATTCCTTTCAGAATTTTTGATACAAATGACAATATTGTCAAAGCGGCCAAGTATTCGTTTGCCGTCATTAAAAATAACTTTTTTTTATTTATAGTATTAATCCTCTTTTTATTATCTTTAAATTTTGTTTCAATATATGTCGGCCATGTCGATTATTTCATATATCTTATTGATATAATTTGTATGGCAGGTTTATATAGACTGCATGTCAAAAATTCTATAGCTAAGGATATTCATTATGAAAATTAACCAAATATCTATTTTTATTGAAAATACCAAAGGCAGACTTGCCGAGGTTTGCACGTTATTAGGCGATAGAGGCATAAACATCAGAGCACTGACTATTGCTGAAAGTCCGGAATTTGGAATTTTGAGAGTTGTTTTGGACCAACCGCAGGAAGCTAAAGAGATTCTTAAAGAACACGGATTCATAGCAATAAGTACGGAAATTGTAGCCGTAGAAGTTTCTGACGCTCCGGGCGGTCTTGCAAAAGCGCTTCAAATTCTGGCGCAAAATAACATAGATGTTGAATATATGTATGGTTTCGTTGAAAAAGCTACGGATAAAGCATTGATGGTTTTCAAATTTTTAAATGCCGATAAAGCAATTGAAGTATTACAACAAAACAATATCAGCGTCGTAGACAAAAAAACAGCCTTAGGTTTATAATCACCGTGCCGAATATCAAACAAAATTTTAAAGCCGTATTATTTGATATGGACGGGGTAATAGTAGACTCCATGCCCTATCATTTTATATCGTGGTTTGAAGCTCTCCAAAAATACGGAGTAAGCGTAACTCCTTTAGATATCTATGAAAAAGAAGGCGAAAAAAGCGATATATGCATAAAATATTTCTTTCAAAAAAACAAAGTTGCTTTAGATAACAAAATAATAACGGAAGTATTGACGCTACGAAATGATATATTCCAAAAATATTTCAAACTTCGTTTATTTCCCGGCATAGAAAATATTCTCTTAAATTTAAAAGAACAAGGTATTTTGCTTGCCATAGTTACAGGTTCAAGCAGAAATAAAGTTGTTTCTATTCTGCCTTCCGGTATATCAAAACTTTTTGATGTTATCATCTCGGCTGATATGCTTAAACAAGGCAAACCATTCCCTGAACCGTATTTAATGGCTGCAGAAGAATTACAGCTTGCTCCGTCAGAATGTATGGTTGTAGAAAATGCTCCTTACGGCATTCGCGCGGCAAAGGCGGCAAATATGTATTGCGTCGCAGTTACTACAGGGTTACCCGAACAATATTTAAATCAAGCAGATGAAATACATAATAATCTCAATGATATTTTTAATAAAACATACTAATGTATTATAATAATATTTATATATTGTCATCATACATTATCATTGTCTTATACTAAAATATTTTGTTTCATGTGAAACAACAAACGCTATGAAAAAGATTTTATTAATCAATCCTCCTGTATATGATTTTGCAGCTTATGATTTATGGGCAAAGCCATTAAGCTTGTTATATTTATCTTCATTATTAAAAGAACAGCATATTGATATTATGTTATTCGATTATATGGACAGAAATTTATATCAAGACAGTGTTTCTAAGTCAAACAAATACGGATGCGGGCATTACATAAAACAAGAAGTCATAAAACCTGATAAAATAAAAAATATTAAAAGAAATTACTATCGTTTTGGTATTCCTGCTGATGCCGCAGAAGATTTTTTCAACAAGATAGAAGCACCTGATATTATAATTATAAACTCTGTTATGACTTATTGGTATCCCGGCATAAAAGAAGCTGCAGAAACATTATCAAAAATTTTCCCAAAGATTCCTTTAATTTTGGGAGGGATATACGCAACTCTTTGCGAAGAACATGCAAAATCTATAAAAGGGGTAACTGATGTTATTGCAGGCGATTTATCCAAATTAAATAAACTATTTTTTAAATTTAATATTCCGGCAGTTATTAGTAATGATTTTCATAAATTCCCTTATCCCGATTATTCCTTTTATAAAAACTTGCAGTACATAGCAACAAGAATTAGTCTTGGATGTCCTTTTAATTGCATGTACTGCGCTCAAAAATATTTAAATAATGGCTCTTATAATCAAAAAACTCCTGAAACAATAAAAAATGAAATTTATAATCTTACTGATAACGGAAAAATCAGGAATATTGCTTTTTATGATGACGCTTTACTATATAAGCCTGATGAAAGCATAAAACCTTTACTAAAACAATTTATTAAAGATGATAAAAATTTTTACTTACATACACCGAATGGTCTGCATGCAAGATTTTTAGATTTAGAACTTGCAGATTTAATGTTTAATGCAAAATTTATTAATCCAAGATTCAGTCTTGAAACTTCTGATTATCAGGAACAAAAAAACAGCGATAATAAAATTACAAACACGGAATTTACAAAGTGTATGAAATATCTAAATTCAGCCGGATATAAACAAGGAGAATACACAGCATACCTTTTAATCGGTACACCTGAACAGAATATAAATGCTGTGAAAGAATCCATTCTTTTTGTACACAATTTAGGAGCAAAAATATCTTTATCAGAATATACGCCTATTCCTCATACAAAAAGCTGGAGTGACATTGATACCATATACACAGAAGAACCTTTGCGCCAAAACAATACATATTTTATATCACAGTTGAAAGAATATGAGAAAATACTTGAAATAAAAAAACTTGCCAAAGATTTAAATAATAAGTTATAATGTTTCACATGAAACAATTACAGCAATCAAAATTATGAATTATAAAAAAGAACAAATACCATCTTCAAATGACGTTTATCCTATAAAAGCAAATAAGGCTGCTGTTTTTATAAAAAACGTTGTAACATCCGATAAAATTATTGTCGGAGATTATACAATAGGTTTTTCGAGTAAAAAAGAATTCAAAAAAAATGTCTTATTCCATTATTTCCATGACAAACTTATTATAGGTAAATTTTGCTGTCTTGCAGAAAATGTTAAATTCTTCATGGGAGCATTCCATCATAATAAGACCGATTGTTTTACCACCTACCCTTTTCTTCACTTGTCCGGCAAATGGGGAAAAGAAAAATGGAAAAATGAAGACTGGAAATTTAGAGGCGATACAATAATAGGCAATGATGTCTGGCTTGGAAAAAATTCCGTAATATTGCCGGGAGTAAATATAGGAGACGGTGCAATCATCGGAGCCTATTCCATTGTAACAAAAGATATTCCTCCATATACTATTGCAGGCGGAAACCCTGCGAAAATAATAAAAAAACGGTTTGATAATGAAACTATTGATATCCTTTTAAAAATGAAATGGTGGGATTGGAATTTATCCGCTATTACAGAAAATATACATATATTAAAAAGCAGCAATAAAAAAGAATTAAAAGAATTAGCAAAATATATGGGTTTTATTAAATAGGAGTTATTATCATGAGCAAAGTCATAGCAATAGCAAATCAAAAAGGCGGAGTGGGAAAAACAACCACAGCTATAAATCTTACCGCAAGTTTAGCGCATCTTGGACAAGAGTGTCTTTTAATAGATATGGACCCCCAAGCTAATACGACAAGCGGTCTTGGAATAGACCAAACCGGTATTACTAAAACAATCTATAACGTTTTAATTGATGAGGTAGCTTTAGAAGATACTTTAAGAACTACTTCTATGGACTGGCTGGATGTTGCGCCTGCAAGTATGGATTTAAGCGGAGCCGAGATTGAGCTTGTGAATATTTCACAAAGAGAAGAACGCTTAAAGCTGGCTTTGGAAAAATTTCAAAAAGTTTATAAATATATTGTTATAGATTGCCCGCCTTCTTTAGGTTTACTTACAATTAATTCATTAGTAGCGGCAGACACGGTATTAATTCCTATGCAATGTGAATTTTTTGCATTACAGGGACTTGGACAGCTTTCAAAAACAATTTTTACTCTTATGCAAACATATAATTTGGATCTTGAAGGCGTTCTTTTTACAATGTTTGACAGCAGGACAAATCTTTCTCAGCAGGTCGTCGAAGAAGTTATCAAGTTTTTTGGAAATAAAGTCTACAATACTAAAATACCAAGAACCGTTAAACTCGCCGAAGCACCGAGTTTCGGCAAACCTATCATTCTTTATGATAAAGGCTGTAAAGGCGCTGCAGCATATTTGGATTTTGCATCAGAATTTCTTTCAAAACAAATAATCTTAAAATAACAGGAGCATACTATAATGTCAAAACAAAAATTAGGCAGAGGCTTAGAAGCAATATTATCACCGCTTACGGCAAACAAACAGAGTATTCCGGCTGCAGAACATATTATTAAAATCGCAATAGATAAAATTAAACCTAACAGACATCAGCCAAGAATATCCTTCAATGAAGAAAAACTTCATGAATTAGCGGATTCCATCAAACAAAACGGGTTAATTGAACCTATTTTAGTTATTCAGTCAATTGCTCCCGGAGAATATGAATTAATCGCCGGTGAAAGAAGGCTCAGAGCATCGAAAATTGCAGGACTTAGAGAAATTAAAGCTATCGTTAAAACATCCGCTTCCGACAAAGATAAACTTGATCTTGCATTAATAGAAAATATCCAAAGAGAAGA
Source organism: Endomicrobiaceae bacterium (assembly GCA_041672565.1). Taxonomy (GTDB): domain Bacteria; phylum Elusimicrobiota; class Endomicrobiia; order Endomicrobiales; family Endomicrobiaceae; genus Praeruminimicrobium. The sequence goes on along the minus strand of JBAYZJ010000013.1, from coordinate 3,423 downwards.
TTTGAATCCTATTGAAGAAGCACAGGCATATAAAAAATACGCGGAAGATTATAAATATACTCAGGAACAGATAGCAGGCATCGTAAATAAAAACAGATCTGTCGTAGCAAACACCATGAGACTTCTTAATCTTCCGGCAAATATTCAAAATATGATTATAAACGGAACAATTTCATCCGGACACGGGAGAATGCTTGCAGGCATAACCGATGAAACCAAATTACAGGAACTTGTCAAACAAATTCTGGAACAGGGTTTAACCGTAAGAGATATAGAAAATATTGTGGCGGTTTCAAAAAATAAAAATAAAAACACTAAAACGACTAAAGAAAAGGATATTGAAATTTCTAATTTAATTGAAGATTTGCAAAGAACTTTCGGAACTAAAGTTGAAATAACGGGAAACGGCAAAAAAGGGAAAATAATCTTCAATTACAGCAACCTGTCCGATTTAGAAAGAATTTCAAATATTTTAAAAAAATAATTGTTGATAAAAATCTGTTTTTTGACAACATATGTTAAGTTATTTATAAAAAATATACATAAAATATATTGAAAAATTAATCATTTTTATGTTTTGATAAAAAATATATAAAAAATGGAACTTGCATGTTACTAAGTTGTGGATAAGTTTTAAAAAATCAAAAAAATACTTGAAAAATATGACAAATTTAAGCAGGATATACAAATGTCTTTTAATTGTACAATAGGCGTAAAACCAAGGATTAATTTAAACGATTTAAGCCGGCTGGGCATTAAAATGATTTATTGCGGATATTTAGAAAAAAGCGCAATAAAAAAATGGCCCGAATCTTTCTGTGTAATAAACAGAAGAGGCGAATCCGCCAGTTTTTACGGTAAAAAAGAGTTTTCAAAATTTGCAAAACAAGCAGAAAAACTTGATATTTCAGTATATGTAACTTTCAACGGATTATATACACCCGAACAATATTCTTGGATTATAAGCGCAATAAATACCGTAAGCTGTTTTAAATCTGTTAAAGGGATTATAGCAAATGATATAGGATTGCTGCTGCGTTTGAAAAAAAACAATTACAAAAAAGAAATAGTTTTGTCTACCGGCGGGACCACTTTTAATTCATCTGCCGTATCATTTTATAAACAATTCAACATCAAAAGGATCGTTTTAGACAGACAGCTTAAAGTCAATGAGATTAAAAACATCATTCTATCTCATCCGGATATGAAATTTGAGATTTTTTTGATGTTCGGCAATTGTTTGTTCATTGACGGATTTTGTTCTTTCATGCATTCTCTCGAAACTCAGGAAAAAAATAAAAAATTTTTTTTCAATACGTCGCATTTACTGTCTCATTGCGGATTTATCCACAAACTGCAATTTGAAGGCAAATATAAAATAATAAATACGTCTAAACAAAAATATAAGATAAAATTTAACAAGGAAATTAAAAATTTAAGCACAGGATGTAATTTTTGCGCTCCTAAAGCTTTGAAAAACGTTTCAAATAACCTGATTTATAAAATAGTATCCAGAGGAAATATTTTTATAAATGAATTTAATATTGTCGAACCTTTTCTAAACAATATCTCCAAACTTGAGTCAAACAGTAACGCCGACACAAAAAATTTATTTAAAAAAATATTCAATTATAATTGCAACGGTTACGGCTGCTATGCAAGCAAAAAAATTATATAAAGAGAAAATCTATATGGAATTAGCAATTGAAATGAAATTATACGACAATCTTATATTTAAAGAAAAATTTGACAGACTTTATTTTGCAGACGCATTTTGCCAAAACCTTATACCAAAAAAAGAAGTTTTGTTAAAAGCTGTCAAAAGCGCACAGAATAACGGAGTAAAATTCACTCTTAATACTCCTTATGTTACCGATAAAGGAATTAAACAAATATTAGAAAATACAGAATTACTGTCAAAACACGAATCAGATTTTGAAATTGTTTTTAATGACTGGGGCGTATTTTACGAAATACAAAAAAGATTTCCTGAAGCAAAACTGGTTCTCGGAAGACTTTTAACAAAACAAAGAACGGATCCCAACGCCCGTTCTATTATTTTAAACAGGCAGACAGCAAATCTTAAAACACACAAATTCCCCAAAAAAATACCAGAAAGCATGTACAAACATTTTCAAGGGTCAATAATAAATGATTCCGTATTTCAGAAATATCTTGCCAAAAATAAAATAAAAAGAGTAGAGATTGAATATTTGATGTGGAACATGGACATTAAATTAAACAGTAAATTAAAGGCTTCCGTTTATTATCCTTACGCTCATATTACAACAACAAGAAACTGCGGATTATTAAACATGACTTATTCCAAATGCGATAAAATATGCAAAAACGTCAGCATAGAATATAATGATGCGCAAATGGACTTTCCTTATACAGTTATAGGGAACACTGTTTATTACAAAATTAACGATATAACAAAAATTAAAAAATATAAAGCCGTTAACCGAATAGTCTTTAATAACTTAAAAACATATCGCGAATACCGTTCCGGGAACAGAACGTAATTAAAGTCAGCGCGTTCTGCCTCCGTAATACAAAAATATTCAGCACCTATCTTTTTTTGAATAACTTGTTATAATATATTATATATTAGAAAAATATTTACGGGATTAAACATTATGTCTGAAAAAATAGAAATAAACGAAGATTTTCAACAAGCGATTCACATATTGTCCAATACGGGCGATAACGTTTTTATTACCGGTAAAGCGGGAACAGGGAAAACTACCTTTTTAAAACATTATGTGAAACACTGCCGTAAAAAATTTGTTATTCTTGCTCCTACCGGAGTTGCGGCTCTTAATGCCGGCGGCGAAACAATTCATTCATTTTTTAAATTCAAAACCGATGTAACTCTCGGCAAAATCGTCAAAAAAAAATTAAATAAAAATTCTATATACAAAAATATAGACACTATAATTATCGACGAAGTCTCTATGTTAAGATGCGATCTTCTGGACTGCATAGACAAATTTTTGCGCCTTAACGGAAAAATATCAAAACTTCCTTTCGGAGGAGTACAGATAGTTTTTGTAGGCGATCTCCACCAGCTTCCTCCGGTAGTTATGAAAGACGAACAATATTTGTTTCAGGGATATTACGACAGCCCTTATTTTTTCAGCGCAAAAAGCATGAAAGAATGTTTCTGTCATATTATTGAATTCAAAAAAGTTTACAGGCAGGTTGATTCCGAATTCATAAACATTTTAAATTCTATACGCAGCAATCATATTGAAGACAAAACTATTTCAATATTAAACAGCAGAGTGAAGAAAAATTTTTCTAAAGGGAAATTATCAGTACTCCTGACTACGACAAACAAAGCCGCGGAAATATATAATGAAAAATTTTTAGGACAAATTAACGATGAAGAGCGTTTATTCGCCGCAGAAACCGAAGATA
>JBAYZJ010000012.1:0-19850 GCA_041672565.1 Endomicrobiaceae bacterium | reverse complement strand
TATTTTGAAAATTAAAAATATAATCTATAACAATACGCTGTGCAGAATTAATTTTGCATTTTTGAAAATATGCTTTGTGTGCATATTGGTTTGTTTGGTAAAAATTTTCTTTTCTTATGATACAAATGTTTTACTGAAAGAATATCGTTCGTTTAACGAAGAAAAAAATATCTTTAAAAAAATAAGGGATGAACGTATAATACAAAAATTTCAAAATATCCAACCGATTTTTTTAGATAATAAGAAATCGGAAACATATGTAATTGTCATCGGTGAAAGTGTTGACAGAAAACATTTGGGAATATATAACTATTACAGACAAACTACGCCGTTTCTTTCAAAAACAAACAATATTTATACTTTTGATAATATTGTTTCTCCGAATGCCCAGACGCTGGATTCTTTGACGAAAGCTTTAACTTTTTATGATGATATTAATTTTTTTCAATCGAAAAGGTCAATTATTAATTTTTTCAACGATGCAGGGTTCAAAACATTTTGGATTTCAAATCAAAATTTTTCAGGATGGGGGAAAGCCTGCTTAATTTCTTTAATGGCTCAAGATGCCCTGAAATACGTTTTTATTAACAGATTTTCTTGGGAATCTCTAAAAGCTCCGTATGATGAAAAATTACTTCCTTATTTTAAAAAGGCAATCAATGATCCTTATAAGAAAAAAATAATTTTCATACATTTGATGGGAAGCCATGATCCTTATGCAGACAGGTATCCCGAAAAATTTAACGTTTTTAAAAAAAATAATAATTGGAGAGCTCAGACAGTTTCAGAGTATGATAACTCCATATTATATACGGATTATGTGCTTAAACAGATCATCGGTCTATTGTCTGAAAGAAAAGAATTTTCGTATATGCTTTATTTCTCTGATCACGGAGAAGATGTGTATGAAGATCAAAAAAGTACTTTTGCGCATGCGGATTTTATAGGGACAAGGCATATGTATGAAATACCTTTTATTTTGTGGCTGTCTGATTCTTATAAAAAAAACAGGCCTGGAATGGTAAAAGATATTGAAAAATTTAAAAACAGACCGTATAACATCCAGCATTTAACAAATACAATAACTGAATTATCAAATTTGGGAAGTCCTGATATAGATAAAACAAAAAGTTTATTTTATGAAATCAAACCGAGTACTGTAAGTAAAACAGTAAGTGAAATTAGAAATAATATATGGCTTTACAGAGTTAATAATAAACAGAGACTTCTCTATTATTTTGATAAATATGAAGGTTTTGAAATAGATGTTAATTTTAATGAAAATAAGGATTATTTTAACGTAAGTCATGAAAATATTGAAGGGAACATAAATTTGGATGATATGTTTTGGAATATTGCAAATTTGAAATCAAAGTATTTTATATTGGATTTCCAAAATTTGTCTCATGGCAATAAGGAAAAAGCTTTATATGAATTGGAAAGAATTACAGCAAAATATAATTTAAAAAGAAATCACATAATAGTGGAATCTCATGAGATCGAACCGTTGAATTTTTTCGGCAAAAAAGGTTTTTATACGTCATTTCGGCTGAGCGATTATTCTTATGAAAAATCTCAAGAATATAAAAATTATGTAAGATCTATTGAAGAAGATATAAATAAGCTTTCAAAAAGCAATGTTTCTTTTGTTTCTTCAGACGCAAAATTTTTTATGTATGTGAATTTCTATTTTCCTTCGATTTCTCATTTGTTTTATGCGCTTGATAAAAATCATCGCGAATTGACTGAATATATCCTTGAAACGGATAAAAATACAGCGGCAGTATTGATTCCTGATATCCAAAAATTTTATGAGTAATAAAAAATAAATACAATATTATTCTCGTCGGTAAAATACGGTTTTACCGTAAAAACATCTTTTTGTAATGAAAAAAATCATATTTGTATTTTTAGCTTTAATTGGCTATAATAAATATAAGATATAGTAAAATAAGAGTATAAAAAGGGGGATGAATGAGTACAAAATCTTTTGTATTGGATACAAATGTTTTATTGCATGACCCTGATTCGATTTTTTCTTTTAAAGACAACAAAGTAGTAATCCCGCTTACGGTAATAGAAGAACTGGACAATTTCAAAAAACTTAATGATGAAAGAGGAAGGAGCGCCCGTTTAATATCAAGGATATTGGACGGTTTAAGAGGCAAAGGCAAACTTTCTCAGGGCGTTTCTTTAAAAAACGGAGGCGTTCTCGTCATAGAAATGATGAGACAGGTAGAGTTCCCAAAAGAATTTATAGTGTCAAAATCAGATCATCAGATACTTTCGATAGCGTTGTATTTGAAGCAAAAAGGCGAGAATGTAATTTTTATAACGAAGGATATAAACTTAAGAATAAAAGCTGAAATACTTAAAATAAAAACTCAGGATTATGAAAAATCAAAAGTAAAGATGGATGAAATTTATACCGGTTGGAAAGAGGTTAAAATCTCTTCTGATAAAATAGACCAGTTTTATAAGAACGGTAAAATTTCAATAAAAGAGGATTTCTATCCAAATGAATGTGTTTTTCTGAAAGACGAGGCGGGTTCTTCAAAAAGCGCTCTGGCAAAATATTCTCCTGACGTTAAAGCTCTTCAGCCTTTATTTCATATCAATGCGCAGCCTTGGGGTCTTAAACCTTTAAATATTGAGCAAAAATTTGCTTTGGAACTTTTATTGTGCAACGAAATAAGTCTTGTTACTCTTATAGGTTTGCCGGGTGCTGGAAAAACTTTGCTCGCTTTGGCTTCAGGATTGCAGAAAACTGTGGAAGAAAGACAATTCAGAAGACTTTATATAGCAAGGCCTATTATTCCTATGGGAAAAGATATAGGTTTCCTTCCGGGAACTAAAGAGGAAAAGCTTGTTTCATGGATGGGTGCGATAAATGATAATTTGGAATTTTTGATGGATAAAGGACATGAAGATTCAAAAGTTGAAGAAAAGATCGATTATCTTTTCAGTTCAGGACAAATAGAAATTGATTCGTTGACGTATATAAGAGGCAGGTCTTTGCCTAAGCAGTATATAATCATTGATGACGCCCAGAATCTTACTCCTCATGAAATTAAGACTATTATTTCAAGAGCAGGAACAGGTACTAAGATAGTGCTTACAGGCGATCCTTATCAAATAGACAATCCTTATTTGGATGCTTCTTCAAACGGATTAACATATTTAGTCGAAAGATTTAAAGGGCAGCCTGTTTACGGGCATTTAATGTTTTCAAAAAGTGAAAGAAGCCTTCTTGCTGGTTTGGCATCGGAGCTGTTATAACAAATGCAACATGAAGATTTTTTTGTTGACTTACACATACATACAAATTATTCTGACGGAGTTTTTTCGCCTTTTGAAGTAGTTGAATATGCTTCAAAAGTAGGTTTGTCGGCGATAAGCATTACCGACCATGATACTGTTGACGGTATTTCTGAAGCTTTAGAAGCAGGCAAACAGTTTGGAGTTGAGGTTATACCCGGAATTGAGTTGTCCGCAGAATTAGGCAATATAACAAGAACGGAGATGCATATTCTCGGTTACTATATTAACTGGCGGTCTCAGTCTTTTAGAGATGTTTTATCAATATTTAAAAAAGTCAGAATTCAAAGAGCAAAAGAAATATTTGCAAAACTTGAAGCTATAGGCATAAAATTAAATCCGGACGGTTTAATTGCTTCAATAGGAGAAAAAATAGTCGGCAGATTACATTTTGCAAAAGCATTGCTTGAAGGTAAATATGTATCATCAATTTCTGACGCTTTTCAAAAATATTTGGGTATAAACAAACCTGCTTATGTTCCTAAACATTATATCTCTCCTTCAGATGCGATAGGCTTGATTTTAAAAGCCGGCGGAATTCCTGTGTTAGCGCATCCTTATTACGGACATTACAGCAATAAAAATATTTTCAAAGGTCTTATTAATGACGGACTTATGGGAATAGAAGCATGGCATAACAGGCATCCTCAACACATCGTTAAAAAATTTTTAAGTATTGCGGAAGAAATGAATTTAATTGCTACAGGCGGTTCTGACTGTCACGGCGCTTACGGAAACGACAGCCCTCTTATAGGCAAAATAAAAGTTCCTTACAGCGTTGTTGAGTTATTGGAAGAGAAGAAAAGACAGTTGGACGAAAAGAATAAAACCTTGTTATAAAATTTTTTCATTAATATGAAACCTATAAATAAATCTCTTTTTCTTAAATCTTTGGAATGTCCTGTTTTTGCATGGCATTTTTATAGAAAATTAGTAAAAAAAGATTCTTCTTTAAGTGATGATTTTTTAATTTTGGAAGCAAAAAACATTCATAATATGGCAAAGAGGCTTTTCCCTGACGGAGTACAGGTCTCGGGACGCTTGGAAGATGCCGTTAATCAGACATATCGGTTAATGTCGGATAGTACAATAAAGACAATTTTTGAACCTGTTTTTGAATATAAAGGTTTCGTAGCTAAAGCAGACATAATCTGCAGATCAGATGACGGATGGCAGCTTATAGAAGTAAAGTCCGGTAATAAATGGAAAAATAAGTATATATCCGATATTGCATATTCTGCGTTAATAATTTCAAAGCATATTAATTGTATATCAAAAGCCAAGATGATGCTTCTTTCCAAAGATTTCCGTTTGGGAAAATCTTTAGATGAATTATTTACCGTTATAGACTGCAGTTTTGATGTTTTTACAAAAGCCGATGAGTTCAACAATCTTTTAGAATATTCTAAAGAAATTTTATATGCGGATAATCCGCCTGCAGGCAAATTAAAAATGTCATGCAAAAATTGTTCTTTATTTAATGACTGTACGGGAAAAGATATTGACTATCATATATTTGATCTGCCGAGATTATCAAAAATTGTTTTTGATAAGTTATGTGAAGCAAAAATATTCAAAATAGAAGATATTCCTGATGATATAGAATTAACCGAAATGCAAAAAATTGTTAAGGAATGCGTAATACAAAATAAAATTTTTGTAAGTTCCGGTTTAAAGGAAAGTCTTAATAAAATAAAATTTCCTGCATATTATCTTGATTTTGAATCCGTTATGACAATATATCCTTTATATAACAATATACCTCCTCATACTCAAATTTTAACCCAGTATTCAGTCCATAAATGCGATAAGCCGGGTAACATAATCGGACATTTTGAATATATTGCCGATCATATAAAAGATTGCAGGAAAATAATTGCGGAGAGATTAGTTGAAGTGCTCGGAACTTACGGCAGTATTATCACATATTCTTCTTTTGAGCATCAAATAATCACAAAGTTGATAAAGCTCTGTCCTAATTTAAAAAATCAATTGCAGGCAATATGCGACAGAATAGTAGATTTTGAAGAGATATTGAGAAAAAATTACTATGACAGAGATTTTCACGGAAGAACTTCTATAAAAAAAGTGTTGCCTGTTATGATATCGGATATGGATTACGGAGAATTGGAAATAGCCGAAGGCGGGATAGCTTTATCCGCATTTGCATATATGGCTATGGGTCTATACAAACAGGATAAAATAGAACAAACCAAGAAAAATCTTTTGGAATATTGCAAATTGGATACGCTTGCTTTAGTAAAAATGCACAAATTTCTGTCCGAAGTTGTTGATGACAACATAAAATGTTGAAAAAATTCTATTCAAATTAAGCTAAAGAGTATAATCTTTAGCTTTCAAACTTAGAATTCCAAACAGGAGACATTTGCCTTACTTTGTTTACAATTCCCGGCAAAACTTCCAAAACGTAATCAATGTCTTCCTTAGTATTTTGTTTCCCTAAAGAAAATCTGATAGTTCCCTGAGATGCCAGCGGACTTGCGCCTATTGCTTTTAGAACGTGTGAAGGCTCAGTTGAGCCTGAAGCGCATGCGGAACCGGTAGAAACCGCTATTCCTTCCATATCCAGCATTAGAAGTAAAGATTCTCCTTCAATATAATTGAAACTTACGCTCAAAACGTTGGAAACAGAGCCTGTTATATCGGTATTTATAACAATTTCAGGTATTTTGGACAGAATACCTTCTTTTAATTTGTTTCTCAGCAGTGATATTTTTTTGTTTTCATCTGTAATTTCATCATTTGCAAGCTGCAAAGCTTTTGTCATACCGACTATTCCAGCTATATTTTCTGTTCCGGGTTTTAAATTATTTTCATGATGTCCGCCTTGAAACAAAGGTTCAATTTTAGTTCCTTTTTTTACATACAGCGCGCCGACTCCTTTCGGTCCGTAAAATTTATGAGCTGAAACCGATAATAAATCAACGCCCAGCTTCTGTACGTCAATTATGATTTTTCCCGCGGTTTGTACGGCATCCGTATGAAATAAGACGGTTTTTTTTCTGTTTTTATTTATTTCTTTTAACATTTGACCTATTTCTTCAATAGGTTCAATAGTTCCTATTTCGTTATTGGCATGCATAATACTGATAATAACGGTATCGTCCGTTATTTTTTTCTTTATTTCTTCAGGTGAAACTCTGCCTTTGGAGTCAGTTGGAAGATAGTCGACTTTATAACCTTTTTTTTCTAAATATTGGCAAGTATATAAAATTGCGTGATGTTCTATTTGTGTTGTAATTATGTGGTTGCCCGTATTTGCGGTAAGAACGCCTTTTATGGCTATATTATCAGATTCCGTCCCGCAGCTTGTAAAAATAATTTCGTCATCATATTCTGCGTTTATAAGTTTTGCAAACGTTTCTCTTGATTTTGTCAAAGCTTTTTTGCTTTCCTGTCCGTACTGGTGGAAAGAAGAAGCATTTCCGTAAATTTCAGAAAAATACGGCAACATAGCTTCGACGACTTCTTTTCTTACGTACGTTGTTGCGCTGTGATCCAAATATACTTTTCTTTTTGTCATTTTTTAACCTTCTTTTTAGATGCTAATTTATTTTTAATATGTTCGTTAAAAGTGCTGGAAAAATAATGAGTGCCGTTTCCTTTTGAAACAAAGAATAAATCTTTTGTTTCAGCCGGGTATAATGCGGCTTTAATGGATTCTTTTCCCGGATTGCATATAGGACCGGGAGGAAGTCCTTTGTATTTATAAGTATTGTATTTAGAGTCAAATTTTAAATCGTTGAAAGAGAGTCTTCCCTTGTTTACTCCCATGGCATATAATACTGTTGCGCAGGATTCCAGTTTCATTTTTTTCTTCAGTCTGTTTATAAATATTCCGGCTATAATACTTCTCTCTTCTTTGGCAACGGCTTCTTTTTCTATAATGGAAGCTAAAGTTACTATGTCTTTAACAGACATATTCATCCGGCTGCATCGTTCTTTCATATCCTGATTGAAAAATTTATTAAATTCACCGTTCATCATATTAATTATATCAAATTCGCCGACAGGCGGCGCAATAAAATAAGTATCCGGAAAAAGAAATCCTTCCATGTTTTTTTCGTTTGCAAGTTTTATAAAATCCGAAGCTTTGCAAACGTTTTTTGCTTCCAGAGCGGATCCAATTTCTTTTATGGTGTATCCTTCCGGTATTGTTATTTTAATATTTGAATTTTCTCCGTTTTTAATTTTTTTGATAATTTTAAATATTGAATCTTTTGAATTGAATTCATACAGTCCTGCTTTTAATTCTTTTGAATAATCATATAATCTTATTAACGCGACAAATAAGTTTTCGGAATAAATTAAATCAGCTTCTTTAAGCTTTGAAGCTATAATCCTTGGAGATGCGCCTTTCGGTATTAGCACATCAACAACGATGCTTTCGCTTTTATGAAAAAATATAAATATTAAAGAAAAAGCAAAAAATATTAAAATTAATAATGTTATCTTTTTTTTATCCATAAGTCGCTCAATTCTCTGCTTATCTCTGAATAGTCGCCGTCTATTTGACGGCTTTCTGTTAAAGTATTTTTACGGCATGATTCATTTTTATATTTAATACTGATAAAAGCGTCTACTGACATCTTTTTTGTCCCTTTCCCGCCTATCCGTCTGTATATTCCTTTGTCATTTGAAACTATAACTATATTGTAAGGTTTTTCGGAATTTTCAATATATTCTACAATTACATCGTCTGCAGTTTTTTGTCCTTCGCTGAAAATCGTTTTAATTCCTTTTATTAATATTTTTGAGGCGCCGTCACATTCATACGGATTTTTGCTTTTGCAGTCAAAAACAACGGTAATAGGATTTTTGCCTTGAGGATGATATTTTATTATAAAATCTATAAGTTTATTTCTAGAGGCTTCAAGGTTGTTTGCATTGAATAAATCGCTGGATTTTATAACATTATAACCGTCAACTAAGTATTCCATAATATTATCACTGTGTTTTAATTTGCTTTAATATCCAAATATGTTTGTAAAATAAAAGTTGCAGCTATTTTATCTCTAAGATTTTTTCTTTTTTCTCTTGAAACGTTTGCTTCTTCAACAAGAACCCGTTCTGCTTGCACGGTAGTAAGTCTTTCATCTATCATGTCAACTTTTATTTCAGTTTTTTTCTTTAATTCTTCGGTAAATTCTCTGGCGATATTTGCCATTTCTCCTTCGCTTGAATTCATATTTACCGGAATTCCTACGACTATACAGGTTACTTCGTTATTTTCTGCTATTTTTAATATAGTGTCTACATTGTTGTTAAGACCTTTGCTTTCAATTACGTCAAAAGGCTGCGCCATCATGCCTAAAATGTCCGATAAAGCCAATCCTATTCTTTTTTTACCGTAATCTATGCCCAAAAATCTTCCCATTATTTTCCTTTTAAATTTTTTATTTTATGTTTTGTTTTTAATATTTTTCTTCTTATGCAGTCTAATGCGACATTTACTGTTCTTTCTCTTATATCCGATCTTGTTCCTAAAAATTTATATTTGAAGATTTCGTTTTCTCCTTTATAAGAAACTCCTATAAAAACAAGTCCTACCGGTTTATTTTCAACGGTTCCGTCAGGACCTGCTATTCCCGTAACTGATATCGCATAGTCTGAATCTGATAATTTTAAAATTCCCTGTAACATTTCATCGGCGGTATTTTCGCTTACCGCTCCGAACTGTTTCAAGGTCTCTTCCTTAACTTTCAAGAGTGAGATTTTTGATTCATTCGAATAGGTGACTACAGACTGCTTAAAACACAAAGAACTTCCGGGATTATTCGTCAGTCTGCCTGCAATCATGCCTCCTGTGCATGATTCTGCGACAGATATATTTTTTTTATTTTCAATAAGCATTTTTTGAACAATATGTTCAATAGTATCATCATTATATCCGAAAATATTATCGCCTAAAATATTAATAAATTCATTTTTTATATTGTTTATTGTATCGTCTAACAACAGTTCATCTTCTCCTCTGACGGATATTTTTATGTCTACGATGTATTGGTGTGCTAATATCGCAAACTCAATGTTTTTGTTGCCGGAAAACAAATCTATAGTTGCTCTGATTTTTTCATCAATGAGAGATTCTGCCATGCCGCAAACATGTAAAGTTAATGATTTTTTTATTCCTAACTGATAACTTTTGAAATAAGGTATGACATCTTCTTCAAACATCGGTCTCATTTCTCTAGGAGGTCCGGGCAGAAGAAATATTGTTTTTCTTGTTTTTTTGTTTTCAGCCGAAATATGTTCAAAATGCAGCATTTGTCCTGGAGCAGTGCCGAATCTGTTTTCTAAAACTTTTGCTCCATCTAATATATATGATTGTCTTTCGTTATTCACTGAAGGATTGATTATTCCTCTTTTTTCAAAAAACTGGCATATCGCTGTGCTGACAGCTTCGTCTTTATATGTTTTTATCCCGAGTATTTCAGATACCGTTTCCACTGTTATGTCGTCGAATGTAGGTCCTAACCCGCCGGTAACTATTATAACAGAGCTTCTTTCTTTTGCCAGAGATAAAATCTTTGCAAATTCATTTTTTCTGTCAGATACAGTTGTAATAAGAGATAAATCAAGGCCCAAATTTGACAGAAGTTCTCCTATAAAAGACGCATGAGTATTTAATTTGCCGGTTAAAAGTTCGGTTCCTGAACATATAAGTTCTATATTCATGTGATCTCTTATTAATTATAGAATTTAGATTTTTCAACGACAGGCATTTCAGGAGTTTTAATTTCTCCGAATCTTGTTTCGTATTTTGCAATATTTTCTTTAAGAGCTTCCAAGAATTTTTTTGCATGAAGAGGTGATGTTACAATTCTGCTTCTGACTTTTGCTTTGCCGTTTTGAGGCTGAACAAAAATAAAATCTATTACAAATTCAGTTTCAGAATGAGTGATAAGAGCAAGATTTGAATAAGTTCCGTTTGCGGTTTGATCGTCTATTTCAATTTTGATTTCCTGTTTTTTTATTTCTTCTGACATTTTGTCTCCTGTTAAAGTCCTATTGCGTTTATAATGTCTGCCATGTTTGCTTTAACGTTTTTAGGTTTTGTTGAACATATAACGGCTCTGTCCGGATCTTTTAATCCGTGTCCTGTAAGAATACAAACTGCTTTTAAATCTTTTTGTCCTTCAAAATATCCGTTTCTTACATATTTTAAAAGACCGGCAAAAGATGATGCTGACGCAGGTTCCGCGAATATTCCCTCATTCGATGCAATCATTTTATACGCTTCAATTATTTCATCGTCGCTTACCATATCAATGACTCCGCCTGATTCTTCTTTTGCCGCTACGGCTGTTTTCCATGATGCCGGGTTACCTATTCTTATGGCTGTTGCCAAAGTCTCAGGTTTTTCAATAGGATATCCTCTTACAATAGGTGCCGAGCCTTCGGCTTGAAATCCCATAATTTTAGGCAGAACATATTTTTCAGGAAATAATGAATTATATTCTTTATAACCCTTCCAATAGGCAGTTATATTCCCTGCGTTTCCGACAGGCATAAATTGATAGTCTGGAGATTGTTCCAAAGCTTCGCAAATTTCAAATGAAGATGTTTTTTGCCCTTCAATTCTGTAAGGATTAACGGAATTGACTAAAGTAAGCGGATAATTTTGGCTTAACTGTTTAACCAATTCCAAAGCTACGTCAAAATTTCCGTCTATTGCAAGAACTGTCGCTCCGTGCATTACCGCCTGAGAAAGTTTTCCAAGAGCTATCTTTCCTTCAGGAATTAAAACGACCGATTTTATTCCTGCTCTGGCTGAATATGCCGCCGCGGATGCTGAAGTGTTCCCGGTAGATGCGCATATGACTGCTTTGCTGCCTTCTTCAACGGCTTTTGAAACAGCCATTGTCATTCCTCTGTCTTTGAAAGAGCCTGTAGGATTAAGTCCTTCATATTTAAAAAATATATTTCCCGGGAATCCTATAACTTTTGCAAGATTTTTTGCGGGTATTAACGGAGTATTTCCTTCATGAAGCGTGATTACCGGAGTTTCTTCGGTTACCGGTAAATACTGTCTGTATTTTTCTATTAAGCCTGAATATGCCATTTGTTTATCCTTTAATTATATCTGTTTGTATTAAAGAATTCTATCTTTTTTGCCGCTTGACTGTCAAACACTATAAGACTGGTTATTAAAAACGGTTTGAAAAATGATTGAAAAAAAACACGGCAGCGTAATATTAATTTCTTGACAAACACATTGATTTCATATATAATTCGAGGGTATTATAATACTTAATAAATGGAGATCTACATGGTACTAGAAGCTTTAAAAAAGAAGTATCTTGGCGAGATTCTTTTAGAAGAAAAGCTTGTAACTAAAGAACAATTGGACGAGTCTCTTAAGGAATCCTTAAGCAATAAAGAACAGCTTGGTCAGGTTTTTCTTCGCAAAGGGTATATTACAGAAGATAATTTGTTAAATGCATTGTCAATTTCTCTCGGTATAGAATACCGAAGATTGTCAAATATTCAAATCGTTCAGTCAGTTTTAAGCATTATCCCCGAAAAAATAGCAAGAAAATATTTAGCGGTTCCTTTAGATATTAAAAATGACGTTTTGGTTGTGGCGATGGCAGACCCGGCGAACGTAGTTTATAAAGATGATGTTCAGAAACTTACCGGAAAAAAAATATCTGTAGTTCTTTCGTCTGAAACTGATATAAAAGAATTTATTGAAAAATATTACGTAAGAACATCCTTAAGCGCCGAAATAGGCGAGGAAGAAATCAGCGATCAAAAAAAAGATGAAATAGAGGATGATTTTTCAGGAGAGAATGCTGATTCGGCTCCTGTTATAAAATACGTTAACTCAATATTTTTTGACGCCATAACAAAGAAAGCAAGCGATATCCATTTGGAACCTTTTGAAAAAGAAGTTTCTTTAAGAATGAGAATAGACGGCGTATTGAATGTTTTTCCTGCGCCTCAAAAGAAATATTATGCGGCGATTGTTTCCAGAATCAAAATTATGTCAGAACTTGATATTGCCGAGAGAAGATTGCCTCAGGACGGTAAATGCAGAGTAAAAATATCAAATTATAAGGTTGATATCAGAGTTTCAATTCTTCCTACGATATGGGGGGAAAAAGTTGTTTTGAGAATCTTGGCGAAAGGAACAACTTCTTTGGATATTGACAGCATAGGATTTTCGCAAAAAGAATTGGTTTTGTTTAAGGAAGCGATAAATGCTCCTTATGGAATGGTATTGGTTACCGGACCTACAAGCAGCGGAAAAACAACTACGCTTTATTCGGCCTTAAATTATATAAATAAAGAGGATATAAATATTGTTACGGCTGAAGACCCTGTGGAATATGAATTAAAAGGAATAAATCAGGTTCATGTAAGAAGCGATATAGGGCTTGATTTCGCCGCGATTTTAAGAACTTTTTTGAGACAAGATCCTAATGTTATTCTTGTAGGAGAAATAAGAGATAAAGAAACCGCCCAGATTGCGATACAGGCCGCTCTTACGGGACATTTAGTTTTTTCTACTCTTCATACAAACGATACGGTAAGTACGATTTCCAGAATGTCTTTTATGGGCGTTGAATCTTATTTGCTGGCTGACGCCGTTAATTTAATTGTAGCTCAAAGACTTGTAAGAACCATTTGCACCGCATGTAAAAAAGAAGTTTCGGATATTGATGATTCCGTTTATAAAAAACTCGGAATAGACAGATCTGTAAAAGTTTACAAAGGCAAGGGCTGCAGACAATGTGACGGTTCCGGTTATAAGGGCAGGACTGCAATTTTTGAAATGCTTAATGTTTCTGCTGCTATAAAAAAAGCAATTATAATGAATGCCGGTGACAGTGAATTAAGAGAAATTGCACAAAGAGAAGGTATCGTAACTTTGAGAGAATCTGCCATTAATAAATTGAAAGAAGGAAGAACTACAATAGAAGAAGTATTATCCGTTACGTTAAAGGTGGATTAAAAAATGCCAAAATTTTCATATAAAGCGATGAATTCTTCCGGGAAAACCGTATCTGGAATTGAAGAAGCCGAATCTAAGCAGAGCGCAATGTCAAAATTAAAGATACAGGGATTGACGGTTTTTTCAATAGAAAGCAGCGAGGGCGGAAATTTCTTTTCTCGCCTTGATGCAAAACTGCAGGCTAAAACCAGGAAGAACGGGAAAGTTAAAACTGCCGACATTGCAATTTTCTGCAGGCAATTATCTACTCTTGTAAATGCAGGAGTAAACGTATTGGATGCAATTTCAGATATTGCTCTTATGGTAACAAATCCTTATTTCGGAACTATATTAACAAATATTTCGGAAGATGTTAAATCGGGTAAAAATTTATCTGATGCTTTGTCAGGTTATCCGAAACTTTTTGATAATGCTTTTATTTCTATGATAATGGTCGGAGAAAAATCAGGCAAGCTGGCAAGAGTTTTGGAGGATTTGGCGGGTTTCCTTGAAAATTCCGTTAAATTAAGAAGAAAAATAAAATCAGCTGCTTCATATCCGGTCTTTGTAGGAACGTTTTTTATTTTTGTTTTCTTTGGGTTGGTTTTGGGAATAATACCTAAATTTCAGGAAATGTTTGCTTCTTTCGGAGCAGAGCTTCCTCTTCCGACTAAAATGGTAATGAATTTCAGCAATCTTTTAATTGATAAAATGCCTTTGTTCATAATACTTATAGTCGTTATTATAGCGTCTTTTAAAATTTTTACAAAAATGCCCGAAGGAAAAAGAAGGTGGCATCAATTTCTTTTTAAAATTCCAATATTTGCCCCTATCTATACAAAAATGATATTCGCCAGATTTTTTCAGACTCTTTCAACTCTTGTAAGAAGCGGTGTTGATATAATATCTTCGCTTCAAATAGCTTCAAATACGGTTGCAAATACATATGTCCGCGGTATAATGGGTGATATAAAAGAGCAGGTAATTACAGGGGAACAGTTTTCTTCTGAAATGGATAAGTATAATTTATTCCCTAAAATGATTGTAAGAATGACTGCTGTTGGTGAAAAATCTGGACAACTTGAAGAAATGTTTGATAAAATAACAGATTATTATACAGATGAGGTTGATGTAGCGGTTGCGACTCTGAGTTCGGTAGTTGAACCTGTCTTGATTATTTTCTTGGGTTTTATAGTCGGTATCGCCGTTATCGCTCTTTATTTGCCTATATTTAATCTTGCAAATGCAATGGTTAACCAGTCTGTATAAATTTATGGTAAAAAAAATATTTAATAATTACGGCGTATCTCTTATAGAATGTATAATTGTAATTATAATTATATCGATATTAGTTTTGTTGTGGGGTTTTTACGGCAGAGACCATATGCGCATTGCCATAACAAACGAAGGTCATATGTTCATTGAAAAAGTTATTGCGCAGGAAAAAATGTACAGAATCAGAGAGTCTGCGTACTTGCCTGTAGTTTCAAGCGTTACGGCATCGGAAGAATTAGATATAGACACTTTTCACAACAAGTACTTCAAAACTTTTACGGTTACCGTCAGCGGTAATACTTTGTATGTCAGTGCTTACGGCACTAATGAGGGATCCGGTATAACCGTAAGAGGTATTTACGATATAGGAGTGACAAGTGGTACTGTTTTCCAAGAGTTTTTATAAAATAAATTCAGGGCTAACTTTAATAGAAGTTTTGGTTTCCGTTATAATAACTGCAATAGTGATGGTTTACGGAATGTCTTTTTTTATGGCTGCATGGAGAATGGAAGTAGAAAGTTCAAGTTATGACAGAATTTTGGGAAATGCAGTTAAAATAATGGAAGATAAAAGAAGTAATGCTTATTTTATATCTCCTTCTTCAGGAACTGTAACAATATCGAGCGAATCATTACCGTCAGGCAAAGTTGTAATGTATACATATATGTTTAAAAGACATACGGTGACAAACAGTATGGAAGGAGTTGTTTTAGCCGAATGGCCTTGGTCAAGCTCTGCTACAAGCGCAGAAAAAGCTTCTTGGAACAGAATTGCCGTAAAAACACATTTTGCGGAAGAATGGGGAAAATGATAATATTGAAAAACAAAAAAGCTTTTACATTGATAGAAGTAATGGTTTCTATTATATTATCGGCTATTATTATTTTTTTTATTTATACAATGATGACTGTTTCGTATACTTCATATTCAAAATTATTTGGAGTTTCGCAGCAGAAGAACAATACGCGATTTTTTGAAAGTATGATGAAAAAATCAATAGAAAATTCTGTTTACGTTCAAATGCTTCCTTCGAAATTTTCATTTGGTTATTATGATGATAATTTAGGAATTTACAGACGTGATGATTATTCTTTTACTACCGGCTCTTTTACAAACAGCAAGGCTTTGTCCTCTAATCCTCCTACTGTGATGGCAAGTATTCCCAGCGCTAACAGAGTTTTGGTAATGAGAGTTTATAATGCAGGATCGAATTACACGGGGAATACTCTGATAAGAACTGAAGTCATTTTGGAAAATGTTAATGCCGTTTATTATTATATGGATAGCACAGGTATAATGAGGAATATAAGCATCGGTTTAATATTTAACAAAGTTTTATCAGACGGTGAAGTTAATTATGAAATCAGAACGTTTATTTTTACATCCAGGGATGTTTTGGTATGATATTAAAAATAAAAGGCTCAATATTACCTGTTACGGTTGTTGCAATGCTTATAATGACAATTATCGGTTTTATATGTATTCAGATGTTTATGCTGCAAAATATGCTTAATACAGTTGACCAGGCAAGAGTCAGAACTTTTTATGCCGCCGAAGGAGCTATTGAAATGTTAAGGGGATATATTAGTCTTAATTATCCTGAAACAAATAATAATTTCAGCTCTTTGGCGATGCCTTGGCAGCCTATTAATATTTATATAAACGGTTCCGGGAATTGTTATGATCAGACTATTTATCCTGGAGTTTATGCAAGAGTGGTTTGTAACAGACTTGCAAGCGCAAGTGCTGTTCCGGGACTTCCGATAGTTACGGAAGAATATGGAAAAACATATAATTATTATGCTATAACAGGTATATCTTCAACAACTGTTAATATGAAAGTAGTCGCGTCTACGGTAGCATATTATTTTTATACGGTATATGACGGAACTAACAATGTAAAGCATTTTAGAGGATGGAGGGAGCTTTGATAGGAATTGATTTGGGTTCAAAATTTGTTAAAGTATGTAAGGTTGTTAACGACGGTAAAAAAGCCAGCCTTTCAATTTTATGCGCTATGACAATGTCATCTCCTGATACTGCTGTGCAGAAAATGGCTTTATTGTCTTTGTTAAAAAAATTGAAACTTAATTCTGATGCAAGTTTTTTGGCTGTCGGAGGCCAAGGACTTATTAACAGAGATTTGCTGCTGTCTAAAAAAATAGAGAAAAAGAATTTAAAAAATGTCATCAAACTTGAAGTTGAACAATCAATAACTGAAGATTTGGATAAAATGTTCTCTTCGTTTACGATTACAAAGGATGTTTCCGAAGAAGAATACAACGTGTTGTTTTCAGCCGTTCCGAGAGAACAAATTTATTCAAAAGTCAATATTACGAAAAATGTTCAAAACCTAAAGCTTGCCGGCGTTACAATGGAATCATTGGCATTGGTTAATGCTTTTAATATGTTCGGCCCTAATTACAAAAATACGGAAAGCATCATTTTGGTAAACATAGGCCATACAAATACGAATATTACCGTTTTGAATAATAAAGAATTGATTTTTATGAGAGATGTAAGCTTCGGCGGAAAAGATGTGACAAATGACATCGCAAATTTATATACTATACCGGAAAAGCTTGCGGAAGAAATAAAAAGAAGAACAGATTTATGGAACGATATC
This sequence comes from Endomicrobiaceae bacterium, assembly GCA_041672565.1. Classification (GTDB taxonomy): domain Bacteria; phylum Elusimicrobiota; class Endomicrobiia; order Endomicrobiales; family Endomicrobiaceae; genus Praeruminimicrobium. The sequence continues at coordinate 2,669 of JBAYZJ010000012.1, read as the reverse complement.
GGGTTTAATGCGAAGAATGTTCTAAAAAAAAGTACGGCTACTCTGTTAGAGGCTATTTTTAGAACTATAGAGCATTGTATTACAAGACAGTATATAGTAGCCGTTGACAGGGTTGTAATAACAGGAGGCGGGGCAATGCTTGAAGGTATTGATAATTTCATAGGAGATACTCTCGGTATTGCGACTAACAAATGGAATCCTTTATCGGATAATAACGTTACCGGATATGTAAACCAAAATTACGGTTATTTTATGCCTGTATCTTTAGGGTTAGCAATCGAGAAGGAGTTTGATAATGTACAAAATTAATTATATAACAGACATAGTAAAGAAAAATAAAACAGAAATATATTTTTTAAAATTTTCTAAAATATTAAACTTGTTTGTTCAGATTGCAATAGTGTTTTTAATAGTGCGGTCTGTTTATTTGTTTAAGCAAATAGGCGAATATAATGAAAATATAAAACAAATAAAACAATCTATAGAAGAAAAAAGGCAGTCAAATAATATGGATGCCGTTGAGAAAGAATGGAACGGATATTATTTCAAACTGACGGCTATGAGAGAACAGCTTCAAAATAATACGAATTACGGATTAATTTTGAAAGAGCTTGGAAATTTTTTACCGAATGACGATTCTGTTACAACGATTGTCGCAAAAGACGATAATATGCTGATAAATTTAATTTTAGGAAAAAACAAACTTAAAGAACTTAAAAATGTTTACGATTATGAAAATGTTTTAAAAATGGCGTTTGACAGAAGTCTTTATTTTGATAAAAATATAAAAATAGAGCTTTTATATGAAGATAAAATTGACGGCAAACTTATTAATTTATTAAAAGTTAATATGCCGGTATATTCAAGGAAGTGATAATATGAATATTAATATGAATAACAGAAATATGCTTTTTTTTATCAACCTTATTGTTTTTATTACTATTATGGGGGGAATATATGTTTTTGTATATTCAAAATACAGCAATATGTTGAATGAAAAAAAAGTTATTTACAACAGATTTAACGATATCAACATGCAGTTGAATGATTTTTCAAGCATACAAAGAAGCATTGATGAACAAAAAGAAAAAATAAATGAAACTATATCCGAATATCAGGACTATTTTGTTCCTAATGACGAAATTATAAACAGATATAAAGTTCAGATAATAAAATTGCTTAAACAATATGAAATAAAAGTTAAAGACGAAAATATAAAGCAGATACAAAAAGATGATAATAATATTGTATTAACTTTGGAGTTAAAAGCCGCATATGACCAAATTTATAAATTTTTATTTGATATTGAAAAGTTCTCTTCTGTTACAGTCGTTTCTGTTTCTTATAACGGAAATGTTACGATTGAATGCAGTCCTGTTCTTTATTCATCATCAGTGAATGATTATTTCAGCGGAAGGGAAGAACAGTCCATCGATGAAATTTCCGCCAAAGGATATTTTAAAGAAATATCGGATAAAATATTTTCCGCTATGGATGTAGGATATATCCCTACATGGAGAGATTTGCTGCCTGTGCCTAGGAATCCTTTTATATCGGGTTTTGTTAAAGAAAAAAAGGTAAAAAAAGTCGTCGCATCGCGTCCTGTTATCGTAAGAGAATTACCTTCTATAGTATTGGAAGGCATTATGTATGAAGCTAAAAATCCTATAGTGATCATAGAAGGAAAACTATATCCGGAAGGTTCTGTTTACAAAGGCGCAAAAATTGTTAGAATAGACCAAAATTCAATAAATATTAATTTTTATGGAAAAAAATATACAATAAAAATGTTAAACTAGGGAGAAAAGATGAAGAAAAAAATTCTAGTGTATTTGGTTGCTATTTTAGTCTCATATTCCGGTTTTGCCTTTGCTGCTGCGAATGACAGAAATGACAAAGAAGTAACTTCTATGGGTTTAATATCTATTGATTTTCAGGGAACGACTCTGTACACGGTATTAAATGTTCTTAGTATGAAGACAGGTATGAGGTTGATTACTGATACAACTTTATATGATAAGAAAATAATGCTGTCTTTGAAAGACGTTACTGCGGAAGAGGCTTTAAACGCTCTGTTGGATACTTATGATTTATACTATGTAAAACAGGGTGATGCAAATATTTACGTTATAAAAAGTAAGGCTGACGGCAGCCATATAACAGTTTCAAGAGTTATATTCTGCAATTATGCAAAAGCCGCAGATTTGGAAAAAATACTTTCAACAAGGTTGTCAAAAGGCGGAAAAATAGTTTCGGATGTTAGAACTAATTCCATAATTATTACTGATCTTGCGGACAGTTTGGATAAAATGGAATCTCTTATAAGATCTTTGGACGTTCCTACACAGCAGGTTATGCTTGAAGCAAAAATCGTAGATGTTAACTTGACAACAGGTTTCGCTTTGGGAACGAGATGGGGGAAAACGTATAGAAACGGTTTAATTAATCCTGTTACAGGTGATAATAACTTTGTATTCAATACGGTTTCAGCCAGTGAAGGCGATGCATTAGGTTTAACTAAATCTTTCGGTAAAATAGGCGTTTCTATTTTGGAAGGAGATTGGAATATTAATGCCGTAATAGAGGCTGGTATAGAAGATAAGACCGCTAAGGTTTTGTCAAATCCTAAATTGCTTGTTTTAAATAATCAGGAAGCCACGATAGATATT
>JBAYZJ010000011.1:0-20913 GCA_041672565.1 Endomicrobiaceae bacterium | reverse complement strand
TTATAATGGTCAGAAAGTAGAAATAAATTATAGCGACTATTATAATATGAAAGATGCCGAGGCTGAAGCTTTTGCAGACGGACAGGGAGGAATAATATCTCCATCAAGAATTTTTATACCTATTAATACTGTTTGTCATATATTGAGAGACGGCAATGAAATAGAGGTAAAAATAGCGACAGATGATTTATATGCTTATTCGGAAGGAACAAAAACAACATTAACCGGAATAATTTACACTTATGATGACAGCGGCGCGGTTATTAACCAGCAAAGTACGACATTATCAAATGATGAAGCTAGTTCTATTGTTTCAGGTTTTGAAGACACTTCAATAATAAAGAAAGGGAATAAGTGGTATTCTAACAATATAAGAATGACATCTGAAGTTGATGAAGAAGGAATGATTACCGCTACATATTCTTATTTAGACGATAGTGATGGCGTAACATATACAAACGGCTCAGTTTTTGTCGGTAAAGAAGTTTATAACAGCTCAAATGATGAATTTTATTATCAAACAAGCGGTAATGTCGTTAAAACATTTGACGGTATGAATTATGCTCAAGCTTCACAAGATGCAGATTTGCAATCGTCGGTTTTGCAAGAATTAGTAGAGAAGGCTATTTCGGAATATTCGTTCGGCTCTAATTTTGCAAGCCAAATGGTTGATGAAAACGGAGAATCTATAATTGATTCCGACGGTAAAATTAAATTGGATAAAATACAGGTATTGCTTGATAATTTAACATTTGCAAAAGAACAAACGCTTGATGAAAACGGAAATGTTATATTAACCGGCTGGAGTATTTATTATCAGGGCATAGAACAGCCTGTTATAAAAATAACTACTGACGGTTTTGTTGATTTCTCATTGGAAGAAGACGGAATTAAGACAGGTATCAGATATACAATGTCTGATGTAAATGCAGATCCGGTCAGCTTAGTTGCAATATCTGATAATAAAACTTTAGTTATTGATTATTATGAACGTTCAGCTTTTATAGAAGAAAGGGATCCTAATGATGAGAATGCATTGTTAAAGAGATATTATTTGTCTCCAGACGGCACTGCTGTATTTTCTCAGGAAACATTATTGGAAGCCATAAAAGAACAGCAGCCTTCAACTGTAGAGGACTTGTTGAATTTGGAAGTTGACGGCAACAGCTTGTACAGATTGACAAGAACCGAGGAATTTACTTATACAGACACATTGCATAAGTTTTTGGAAATACCTAGTTATACTTTAACTACAGCATACTCGGTTGACGGAACTTCAAAAGTAGTCAGCGAAAGCAAAATTGATTCTTTTAGTCTTGAAAATCAGTTGGTTGAATATACCGTAAAAGTTTTCGATGAAGACATAAATTTTGAAAAAGATGTTAAAATTTTCAGAAATTTACAGGGGCAGACTCTGGCTTCTTATGAATTGGATCAAGACGGTAATCCTATAACCGCGGATTTTTATTTTGATTATAATGAATTTGGAATCGCAAAGCGGTCAATTTCTCTTGTTAAAGACGGCGATTCATGGGTTGTTTTAAGAGAGTCTGATTATATAGACAGAACTGTAACGTCTTCTTATAATGATTCTAATATAACAGAATCTGCAATATTCAGATTCAAAACCATAGAATTTGCAGATACTATTAAAATTGATTTGAATACTGAAGATTTGTCGGAGAACATATCTTCGATAGAAAAAATAGATTTAACCGACAGAAATATAAAACAAGCGAGCGTAACTGCTACGGACGGATATGGAAGAAGAGTTCTCTCTTTTGACGGGTATTCTTTGGATGACGAAGGAAATTTGTCAGGCGAGCCTAGATATGTAACTTTCAGTTTCTATAATTCAAATACATCTGTAAGCTTTTTAAATGTAAGCGAATTATTGGGATATGCAACGAATACCGTAACATGCGTTTATGACGAAAATTTAGGTTTTGACGTTACTAAGTATCTTACTTTAAATGAAGACGGCAGTACTTCCGTAAATAAAGGCGTAACGAAACTTGAAGAATCTTCTATGAGCGATAACTTTACCGCTACTTCAAACGGGAAAAATATATTAGTGTATGACGTCGAAAGCCAAAAATGGAATACAAGAGCTATTGATGAGAGCGCATATAATTATAACGGAACATCTAATTACCAGATTTTTGAAGGACTTCCGTTTAAGGGTAAAATTTTAAAAGGACAGCTTTGGGAAAATGCTACAAAGTTATATTATGATTCAAAAGGATTCCCTTCCGAGACATATTTGATTAAAGATGACGGAACAGAAGTTTTATATCAGAAACATTATACTGTTTTAATTAAAGACCATCCTGGATGTTATTTTATTTATTCCGTTGATCAGGATAATACAATAACAGAAGCAGTAGACAATATGATTTACGGTAATCAGATAGATCCTTCATTGGATGAAGACGGTGACGGTATAATTGTAGTAGATACTATGGAAGAAGCTGCCGGCTTGGCTGAAAGATCAGGAATGTATTTTGAAAACGGTGTGCATAAATATAATGTTGAAAGCAAATTTGCTCCGATAGTATATGTTGACTACGAATTTTCTTCATTTTCTGATTCCGTTGTAGAGTATGTAAAAGTGCTGCTTAAATATCATTCAGGCAATACTCTGCTTGCAAACATTTTTGATACGCAGAAAAGACAAAATTTGGTTCCGTTTATGGGTACTATCTCAGGTTTCTTGTTAGTATTTACGGTTGTTTTGCCTATAGCTTTGTTTTTAACTGCAAAAGGTCTTGCAAATACGGTATTCAAACCTAGAAAATTTAGAAAACAGTCAAAAGTTAAGATAGAAAAAGAAGAGGGAGTTCCTCCTCAAGAACCTATTAAAGAAGAAAAGACAGAAGAAATAGTTAAAACTAAGACCGAAAAATTAATAGATGATAAAAAAGCAGATATTAATTTGAGAATTTCAAGAATAAATAAACATATGAGGTTGTTAGGTGATTATAATGACTATTTAACATCATTGTTCTATGAAGACCCTGTAGTTCTTACTGACAGATATTTGAAAGATGTTGATGATTATAAGTCAATAAGAGAAAAGGCCGAAAAAATATCAGCATCCGAAAATATTGATGCAAGACTTGATTTTATTGAGAATTATATCTTGAAAGATATTGTATATCTTTTACATCTTTGCATAACCGACCAGCAGACTAAATGGGGCAAAGATATGAAAGGCGAGGGTATTTTAAGAGATATAAAAGACGAAGCGGATTATACAATGTCGGATATTGATCTTAAAACAGTCTTTAAATATTATTTGGAAGGCGTGGAAAATAAAAAAGAAGAATTAAATAAAGACGCTTCTCTTACCAAAGAACAAAAAGATAAAGAATTACTTGCATATAAAAATATTCATGACCCTATGGTTGAAAATAGTTTGACTAAATACTTCAATGAAGTATCTGCTTTTGTGGCTGAGAATAATTCTGATGAAAAATTGAAAAAAGCTCAGGCTATTATGAAAAAAGCAGAAGAAATTCTTACTCCTATGAGGAAATGGCTGGCTAAGGAATACAAATCAAGAGGAATTGATCAGCCTAGATATCCTGTTATAACTCCTGTATTAAACAGAATTATTAGAGCAGTATGGGTTATCTCCGGAGCATTTATTTTTGCAGGAGTCTTAGCTGCCGCCATTCCCGCATTGCCGTTTATAGCTTCTTTCGGCATAGGACTATTATTAAGTTCTTTATTTGTCTTTAATCATTGGATTTCTGCGCAGGCAAAAATTGCAGAAAAAGTGACATCAAAGAAAAAAGATGAAGCTCAGGAAAAGAAAGATGAACAGACAAAACGTTTGGCAAATATTATAAATAAAGTAACAATGGGTGTAGCTGCTGTCGCTGCTATAGGCTTCGGCGTATTTGGAGTTTTGACTGTATCAGGTACATTAACAGTCGGTCTTGTTTTGAGTAGTTTCTTTGCACCTGTAGTATTAGCCAGCGGCTGGTATATAATAGGACATTGGATGTTAAGACTTGCGCCGTTCTTAAAATTCAGATTTATCGAAATCCCTAAGATGTTTGTCGAGATGATAAAATCTGCGAAAGAATATAAAGGCGATGTTAAAGATCCTATATTGAAAGAAAATATATCAATGTACAAAAAATTCTTTGCAATATACGGTGTTTTAAGCGTATTAATAGTAGTTCCTACATTACTATTTGCAATCCCTGTATTGCCTGCAATAGCCTGGATAGTTGCAGGGCCTATTTTATTCATGACAGTTTTAATGTTATGGAATACCGTATGGAATTTTATGATGGCTGCGAAAGGTACGGCATACCATCAGGAAGGCAAAGTATCAACTATTACATCAATAAAGCAGATAGATGCGAAAAAATTGAACATAATAAGAAATAACGGATATTTGTTAGCCGGTTTCAAAGACGCCTTAGTTCAGAATACTTTATTGGATTTTGATTTGATTACTGACGTACAAGCAAAAGAGTTGATAAATCTTATAGATGATAAGAATATCAATAAGTTCCCTGATAATTTGAGTGAACAGGCACAGTCAGAAATAGTTAAATTCTTTAATCTTATAGAGTCTTTATTACAGCAGTACGGCGGAGAAAAAGGTTTTAAATACAAAGTGGATTCATTGATGATTGATCAAATGCTGCCTGTAATAGTAAAAGGTACAGGGAAAAAGAGAATTATACCGGATGTCGCTTTCTTAGACGGTGAAGCAACGGCAAAAGAAGAAACTGTTAAGTCTATTATAAAATCAGGCTTTAGAACAATGAAAGAAACTTACCCTGACAGTTGGTCAATATTTGTACATAAATATTTGAAACAATTAAATATAGAAGATATTGATTCTTTTATAAAACAAAATAATTTAACAGATATAAATACATCGTTAAGAGACACAATCGCAATAATTGCTTTGAAAAAAGGATTGTTATCATCTGATGAATTTACCAGATATCAATATTTACATGAAAAATATTTGAGATCTATAGAAGCAGGAGAGAAATTTACAGATTCTGAAAACAAAGAGAAATCTGCGCTTGAGAAAAAGATGGCATCGATAGAAAAAGATGTTTTATATGACTGGGTAATTTACAGAAGCGACGGATATTTAAAGACTTTGCTTTATGCGGAAAAATCTGCTGAAGTTGCTTTAAGAAGTTTCTTAAAGTACAAATTGAGTTCTAAATATTCAGGAGAAGAATTAGATAAAAAAGTTGCTGAAGAATTAAAATCATTGTTAATGTTTGTTCATGTTCATGAAGATATAGATCCTGATAAGGCAAGCAGCAATTACGGAAGCAATGAAGCAAAGGCAATTGTTGAAGAATTAGGAAAGAGAGGATATTTATTAAATCAGTACGGCGCCGGATCTGATGACGGTATTATCAGAATTCTTATGTCTACAAAAGGAAATAAGAATGATGAGTATGCAAAAGATGCGGCTTCTAAATGGACCGTAAAAACCGATAAATGGTCTATTACTTATGAAAATATGTCAAAATTTCTGTCGGCAACAGGGAAAGATGATGCTATGATCGTTAATCTTGACAGAGATCATTTCTTCTTCCCTTCTCATTTCTTCTTCCTGCCTATATTGTCAAGCCAGTTTGCCGATGATCCTAATATGGGTTGGGCTTTGGCTCAACTGGATATGAAGACTGCGGGAGTATCTCCTGTTGCAGCGTCGCATGCTGCCGCTGAAGATGTCTGGAATAATTTAACATTATCTGCTCAGCAGGAATCAGCTACTAATATATTGATAAGAAATCTGAGAGCGGAGCTTGCGAAAAAAGGCGTAAAAAAATTAGATGATATTAATTATATGTCATTAATATTTCCTAAATTTGTTGATTCAAACGGAAATATCCGTTTGGCGAACAGATTGGATTGGCCGGCTTCCGAATTGGCGTCAAGATATGTAAATGAAACCTCGGAAACCGTAAGAAAACTTGAGAATTTAAGAAGCGAATTGGCTGCAAAACTTACAAATAAGGGAATAGATATTTCAAAAATAGATATAGAAAGTATTATCTTTAAAATGGAAAAAATGTCTGACGGAGATTACAGCTTATCAGACAGAAGCGGTTGGTCTTCGGATAATTTAGTCAATGAATATTTAAGAAATACCGAAGCTTATAAAGCAAAACCTATGTATGAGCAGGTTGGAAGTTTTGCTTTCTACGGACCGGGTTTTATGAGATACAGCGTCCTTGGCAGATGGGGATACTATATGTCCAATATTGAAGATACCGGAGCTGCCGGCGAAGCTTTGAAAGACGGATATCACGGAGGATATGCGCCGTATATAGTTAACGGAAGACCTAGAGAAATGTTAATGGATTCGATAACTGCTTTCCAAACAAGATTCGGCGGACTTGTTGTGGATTATGCAAGATCTGTGCCTTTCCAGCAGTTATTGAAGAGTGATAAAATGCACTGGACACAAAAATTAACTTTATTTAATAATTTTAATTTTTATTTTAATAAGCCGATAGCGATTTTCTTTAACGCTATGATGTTTGTCGGTTCGTTATTATTAAGTTTCAGTCCTTTTGCGCCTTTGGCATTTGGTGTATTGTTTATGTCAACGGGATTCCTGTTATCGCAAGCTATATCTTCGGGAACTGTTTCTTTATATGTTGAAAGATTCGGCAAAGTTAAAGGCATAAAAGAGTATATGGGCATTATGTGGGCATTGGTTTCTACTTTTGTCAGTCTTTTACCTTTGCATGTTGAGAAAGTTCTTGGAGCTTTTGAAGGAAAAGCAGGCGTATTTACAAGCGGAATAAAAGATATCGTATATCCTCAAATGAAATTTAAAGAGTTATACAGCTCATATTCCGCCAGCATTAAATTCGGCATAGGATTATTGGTTATAGCTTTGTTATCTCCTATAAGTCCTTTTGGATTCATAGGACAATTCTTCGTATATATGATGGCTTTTGTGTTTATTTTCGGCCCGTTTACTTTTAATGCCGATCACACAAAATCTGAAAAGAATGTTTTAAAGATAGCATTGGGATCTTTAGCTGTAGAGGGAATAGTTCTGTTGGCTTTACCGGCTCTTGCTCCTGTAATACAAATACTAGGATTTTCAACTATAGCGGTTGCAGCGGTTGCATTAGGTATAATTCATAAAAAATCACCGAGAGGAAGTTCTTATGTAAGAGCATTTAATGACGGTATTAAGGCAATTTTCTGGACTGTTTTAAATCCTAAAATTTCTTCTTTATTGGATAAAGGATTAAATTGGCTTAGTGAAAGAAATCCTGATATTAAGGAAGTTGAAAGCTCCGATGCCGTATTGCTGTTGGGAACAAAATATCCTAAAGTTGCAATAGGCGCATATAATTTATTGTACTCGTCTACTACAGAAGAATTAAAGGCAAAAGGTATTGATCCTGATGATAAAAAAGCTGTCGCAAAGTATGAGGATCTCAAGAAAAAAGCAAATGCTAAAAAGCCTATATTTATATTAGCCGGCGTAGGAAGAGAAACAGGAACTTTGGCTGATATGAAAGCCGGGAAAAATACAAGAATTGATAAAAAGAAAGAAAAAACAGATATGACCGCTTATACTAATGCCTTAGCTAAAATAGATGAAATATTTGACGGGTTAGCTTCTAAATCGCAAACTGATTTATGGAAGGAACTTCAAAATAAATTTGGAATTATTAAAGGCAGAAAACAGGCTAAAGATCAGTATATTGCAGGCAGAATACTAGAATTACAAAAAGAAGATAAGTCGGTTGATGAGATATTTAAAATTATAGACAAAGAAACTGTTAAAAACGGCGATGAAGAAAAAACTTGGACGCAATTCTATTTCAAAAACGGCGCATTAACATCTGAAGATTTGCAGGCTATAGCTGACGGAAGAATAACAATAGAAGAAATAGCCGTAAGTAAATTATTGGATAAATCTACCAGAGATAAAGTTTTAATGCCGGAAGCATTTTTATATTATGCAATACTTCTTGTTAAGGGCGTTGATGCCGCAAATATAAAAATAGATGCCCAATCTACTACTACGGTAGAGAATATGCTTTTGGGCACTGAATTGATGAAGCAGTATCTTGCCGATAATGAAGGGGCTTCATTAAATAAATTAATTGTTATGCAGGAGCCATATTTGCAAAAGAGAGCAAAAGCTACTGTTCAAAAACAATTGCCTAAAGCTTGGAACGAATGGAAAGGACAAATAATCAGTTATGCTCCTTATTTATACGGTAAAGCTGAATCATTTAATATTCCTACGACAAATGAAATGAGAAAGAACTTTGTCAGTGAAGTCGATAAAATGATGGCGCGTTCTTTTGACGGCAATCTTGTAGGAGAAAAAATTTCTTTCGGCATTATGTATTCTTCTGAAAAAATGAGATTTATGAATAAATTCAAAATAGATGAAGAAAGCGGTATTTTGAAATTAACATTCTTCTTATTCAGCAAGATATGGATTGCCGCTGATTCAATGATAAAATCCTTAATATTTAATGCAAAATTAAAAAGATATAACGAAAAATATAATGCACAAATATTAAAGACTCCTACTACAGAAGATATGCCGGCAGATGTAACTTCCGATGAAGACACTTTCTCGCAGGAAACGGCTGCTCCTCAGGCATCAAAAGCTGTTTCTGCTGAAGAACAAAAAACTGCGGCTGCAAAAACAAAATTTGATGAATTAAGATCCGAGATAAAGATAGTAGAAACTCTTTTAAACTCTGGCAGAAATACTGATGCTCTTAAAGCATTAGAAAAAATGGGTAGTAAATATGCTGACTTGCAGAATGCTGTAGATGCTGCTTTGAAAGCAGGATATGCTTTTGATAAAAAGCAGAAAAAGAAGCTTGAACAATATAGAAATTATAAGAAGATTATAGAAGACAGCATATCTGCCCAGAATGCTAATATGGAAATTATAGCATCATCTGAATTTATAGGAGAAATAATAGAATGGATAAATACATTTAAAATTCTAACCGATAAATTTAAAACGAATCCAAAAATAGGCAAAGACATGGGGTTTGTTATAGACAGAACCACCGGAAAAGTAATTGGGTTCAGCGATCCTGAGAATATGGAAACTGAAATAAGAGCAATGGCCAAGGAAGTAAATAGAAGGCTTGCCAGCAGAGATGATTATTATGAATTCTCAAAAGATGCAGCAGATGAATCTAAGGAAGATAACTTAGAAAGATATAACAGGGTAAAAGAAGGAGTAGTACAGGTACTTACAAGCTCTCTATATCCGCAGATGTTAATAAACGAATGGGTATATGACGGTAATTTCGAAACTGAACTTAATAAGACTGCGTATCAGATGGCATATTTCTACTTCATGAATATGGTAAAAGAGATAAAAGCAATTGATGAAAAATCGCTTGACCTTTCTGGACTTAGCGCAAAAAATAAGAAAGCTGTATTGAAAGCATTCCGCGCTATAAAAGAATATAAGCAGTCTAAAGTTGTAACGCGAGACAATGTAATAGAAATAACGGAAGAAATAAGTCTTTTGATAAAGGATTTAATTAACGCAAGTCCTAAGAAAATGAAAGTTCTTGGCATCTTTGACAGTAAGACTTTGATATATTCAGCGGCACCGGGAACCGGTAAAGATGAATTGGCCGGCAGAATAATGAAAGAAGGAATAGGAGTAGTAGGACAACTCCTTGATCCTGAAGCTAATATGAAGATTTTGCACAGCAGGAAACTGAGAGATGGAGAAGTTCAGACAGAGAAATATGTATTTTATGACCCTGAAGTCTTGAAGAAATTAGAGAGTGAAGAAATATTGGTAGTTTTGGTAAACGGTCAGCCTCAGGGAGCGGTACTTGGAGAAGCAGCAGAGGTAGATGTCTATGAAGCCAATACGCCAAAAGCAAGGGCCAGTAAAGATAAAAAAGAAGGAACAATCGAAGTCAAAGGACTTGGAGCATTATACGGTGCAGAGCGGCTTAGCAAGTTAGAAGGTGGCTTGGGATGGGCATTAGAGGCGATGAGACTGCACCCTAAAGGAAGTTTCATATTTATAAGTCCGTTTACAAATGATCAAATAGCTGTAAGAGCCAATAATGAGAAATTGATATCACAAGTCTTTAAAGGCGGAGAAGAATTAAGACTTGCTAATGAATGTATGCAGGCAATGATAGTTGAAAACAAAGGTGAAGTCAATTTAGCAAAAGACGATAACCTTAGCAAACTGATATCAAAAGTTGAAGACTTATTAGGCAAGAGAATTGCTAAAGTAACGATTGAAACTGAAATAAAATTTGATGAATTAAGAAGTGTGATAAAACAAACGGAAAAGTTATTAAATGACGGAATGAATGATAGAGCATTAAATTCTTTCAATGCATTACAAGAATCAGGACAGTACAAAATATTGAAGGAAAATATAGAAAATGCATTGAAATCTAAAGAATATGATTTTGATAAAAAACAAAAATCAAAATTAGAATTGTATCTGCAATATGAAAAAGAAATACAAAACAGCATTAAGGCTCAAAATGCGAATATTGCAAAGATAGAATCACAGGCATTTATTCAGGATATGATTGAGTGGATAAATACATTTAGCGTCTTAACAAAAATGTTCAGAGTAGATCCTGATAAGGCAAGAAAAATGGGGTTAATAACAGATAAAGACGGAAAAGTTACCGGCTTTATAAATGCAAAGATTGAGTCTATACAAGCAAATCCTGAATTTTTTGCAAGAGCTATGGCAAAAGAAGTGAACAGAAGATTGGCAAGCAGAGACGGGTATTTTGAATTTAATAAAGGCGATAAAGGAATAGAAAGATATAACAGAGTTAAAGAAGGCGTAGTTCAGTTATTGACAAAAAGCTTATATAATAAAGTGATAGTCAATGAATGGGTATATCAGGGAGATTTTGAAAAAGAGCTGAATATTACAGCTTACGATATGGCATATCAATATTTTATCGGTATGGCCCAGGAAATGACAAAAGCTACAATTGATACAAAAGGATTAACGGCAAAAGAAATAAAAGATATAAACGAAGCTGTTAATAAGATTAAACAATATTTAGGAGCAAATAAGACTGTTACAAGAGAAAATGTAGTATCAGAAACTAATACTTTAAGTAAGCTTATCAGCGGATTAATAGGAATAAAAGGTTTGGGTATATTTACAAACTTTGATAAAAAAGCGTTGATTTACTCTGCAGCTCCTGGAACAGGTAAAGATGAATTGGCCGGCAGAATATTAGACAAGGAAACAGGAGTAGTCGGCAGACTTCTTGATCCTAATGCTAAGATGAAAATATTGCATACAAGAGACTTAAGACCTGGAGAAAAGCAAGGCGAAAAATATGTTTTCTTTGATGCTGATGTGTTAAAAGAATTGGCATCTGTAGACCAGAACATAATTGTAGTTTTGGTAAATGGTCAGGTTCAAGGTGCAGTTTTGGGAGAAAAAGAAGAAGTTCCTGTATATGATGTTGATTATGAAAAAGGCAAAATAAAAGGTGTCCAGACCGGCAAACAAGAGGTAAAAGGACTCGGGGCTCTTTACGGCACTGACAAATTAAGTGCTCTTGAAGGCGGTTTAGGCTGGGCATTGGTTGCAATGGATAAGCATCCTGAAGGCAGCTACATCTTTATAAGCCCTTTCACAGATAGTCAGATAGAGGTAAGAGCAAACAACAGTGAAATGATAAATAAGACTTTCAAAACTTCCAAAGAATTGAGACTTGCCAATGAATGTATGCAGGAAATGATAATTGAGAACAAAGGCGAAATAGATTTGAGGAAAGGTAACAATCTTAATGTTTTGATTGCCAAAGTTGAAGAATTATCAGGCATTAAGAAAGAGCATTCTTCTGTATCCGACGGCGGAACTTATCAAGATGCGTTGAATAAATTATCGGCTCTTGAAAAGGCAGATTTTAATCTTGACACAACTCTTTCTCCTCAGGAATATGAAAGAAGATTAATGAAAGAGATTGAGAGAATAAAAGAAGAAACGAAAAAAGTAGTTGAAGATGCTGTAAGGTCAAACAATGAAAGGCTTATGAATGAATTGAGACAGGCAAAATTCCTTGCGGAACAGGCACAGATTAAAGCGTGGAAAGAGCAGGTTATATTTAAGGCGACAAATAACAAAAAAGGCGATGATTTGGTTTACAGAGCAAATTATGTGTTTGGTTTAGCCGAGAAAGAAGCCGGCAATTATCCTTATGCGATAGCTCTTTACAGAATAGCTGAAAAACAGTATGAAGAAGCTATATCAGCATATAATATCTTACTGTTGCCTGAAGCAGATCAGCCTTCAATAGTTAAAACGGCAAAGGAATCTACTGAAGAGACTGCGACGGCTACAGTTAAACCGTATACATTAGCTACGGATGTATCGCAGGAAATAGCAAATGTTTCTCTTGGAACAACGACATTGCCGGATACGTTGAAAATTACTCCGCAGCTTGCAGTTAACCCGGATTTGAACGGATACAGGAAGTTGTTTGCCATACCTATAAGAATTTCAGGCAAGGTTCTTAAAGCCAATGCAAATATGTATGTATCTGACAATGGGGAAATATCTGTATTGTTCTCTCTTAACGGCAGGTCAAAAGATATGTTTGAAAAGATGACGGAAGGCAAATCTGTCGAAGAAATTCAGAAAATTACTAAAGAACTTGAAGATATGTATACTGCGGCTTACTACGGAAGATTAAATTCTGACGGTTTTGCAAGACAAAAGTTCTTAAAATATGTTTTAGGCGGCAGATTCACATTTGCATTCTTTAATACGACTGATATATCTAAATTCAAAGCTGATATAGAAAAAGCCTATAGGGCATCTATAGAGAACATCGGCAAGTACAGTAATGATTCTTTATTTAAAGAATTTATAGAAACGGAAATAAACCAATCGGTTATACCGGCCGGAAGAAAAGAAGTTGACGTTAAAATGACAAAATTGTCTAATTTAATGAAGACTTTGCAACATTCAAGAAATTCCGGTGTAACTGCAATTAACCTTGATGCTGAAGGTTTATCGCAGGCAGATACGGTAACTGCGGTAAGAGTGATAAGAGATTACGGCTTAGACGTAAATATTGTTGTAAATCTTAAAGATGTTTCAGATATCAATGCTGAAATTGAAAAAATAAATACAATGAAAGGATTAACCGGCGTAAGATTTATTTCAGACGGATCGACATCACAGATAGAACAAATGGTTCCTGAATTCAACTTTGCTTTGGTTCCTAATATCTCAGTTGATTTTGGTGAAAATATTAACGCAAAAGAAGTTGAGTTTATTAAGTCGAAAGGTTATGAGCTTGTATTGAATTTGGACGCATTGCCTTCGGAAGTTATGAGAAATGTTAAAAATATTGAAACATTTATGAATGAATTGGGTATTACGGAACTCATAGAAAACGGTAAGTTTATACCTAAATTTAGTTCAGATGCTACAATTAAGAGCAACGCAATCGCACAAAGATTTTTACAGGGTAAAAATATAATTGCTGTTGCCGTTGAAAAATCAATAGTAAAATCTTCCGATATAACAAAGCAGATAATTTACGGAGACAAAATAAAACAAAGTTATAACAGAGGAATGTCTGTAGAATTATATGACGCTTTCAATTCAAATGCGGTATTTTCTTCGTATGCAAAAATATTGGGAGACAAAGCATTGAGCTATGATAAGTTGAAAGAAATATATGAAACAGAAATTAAGCATCAATTGTCTGATATTGCAAGAAATGCCGTAGAGTCAATACTTTTGGGAGAAGCTTTAACTGATAAACAGAAAGCTGAAAAAGTATCAATGGTAAGACAGTTGTTAAGCGGTATGATAAGTTCTTATGCTGAAAGAGAGGTTTTTTCTAAATTATTAAGTGACAGAGAAATTAATATCAGTGAAATGAACACTTCGGACAGAAAATATATAAGATATTTGACTACCCAGCTTTTGATATCCGACGACATATCTGTTCAAGACATAATAGACAGACTCGGAAGCATAGAACACAGCAAAACATTGTCTTTAACAGAAATTAAAGAAGCGCTGAAAGTAGACATAACAAAGATACTTGCCGTTTTAAATGAATCGGATGTAATAATTGAGCCGATTGCCAAAGAACAAACGGCTAAGACTTTGGAAAATATTGATACAATCCTTGCATCGACTGACAGATTGCTTGACGTAAACGCATTAAATAAGAGCTTGTCTGTATCTGTTGACGGAGTAAAAGGAATATTGAGCGCAGCATAAGATTTAAAACTATTTGGCGGAATCTTAATTTGGTTCCGCCAAATAAAGTTGTAATAACAAAATCTTTTATTAGGCGGTAAACAACCTTGCTAAAATTTAATAAAAAACAATTAAGTAAATTATGTTCGGTAATAACGGCAGCCTGTTTTTCTGTCACTATAATGAGCAATACTATATTTGCTGTTTCTCAGAGTGATATGCAAAAAAATGAAAATAAATATTTTTCGTCTTATAAAAATATAATATCAGAGAAGTACGGCAAGGTAACTTCTTACAATGATTTAAACAGTAATACGGTTGTCGTCAATATACAGGATTTACATTGTGATTACGGAGTTCAAAAGAATATAGCCGCACTGATAAAAGAATTGGATAAAAAGAATAATATTCAGAATATCTATGTCGAAGGCGGGACAGGTAATATAGATATTTCTTTCTTTGCAAATCTGGATAAGGATTATAAAAATAAAGTTCTTGATAATCTATTAAAAACAGGGAGTTTGACCGGAGCGGAATATTTCTCAATTATAAACGGCAGAGAAAGTTTTTTAAAAGGTGTGGAAAATGAAGCTTTACATAAAGAAAATATATTACGGTTGGCGAAAATATTAAATGACAGAAGCGTGAATTTGAAATATTTGTCAAATATAAACAAAGAAATAGATTTTTTAAAAGCAAAATATCTCAGCAGCGAAAATAAGGAATTTAATGAAATAATAACAAAATACGAAAACGGCGAAATTAAACAGGAGAAATATTTCCATTATTTGGCTTCTTATCTGCAAAAGAACAGAATAGACATTAAAAAATATGCTAATTTATCCATATACTTGGGATTATCACAAAACGGCAAAAACTTAGATTTTAATAAAGTTACGTTAGAACTGGAGAAAATTGTCAATGTTATTAAAAATTCCGTTTCATATGAAGAATATAATAATTTTTTAAATGTTACCGATAATTTAACTGACATATTATCTTTAAAAGAAAATATAGAGTCTTTTTGCAAAACGGTAAATCTTTCTTTAAATGACAAATATCCTGATTTGTATAAATTTTTGTCGTTAAAAAATAAAGCTGCGAATTTTAATCCTGTTGAGCTTGTGAAGGAAGAAAGAAGTCTGATAGATCTTATAAGGACTTATCTTTCTAAAGATCAAACTGATTTAGAAGTGGCGTATTTAAGCGATTTTCAGAAATACTTTTCAGGATATTTAACATCAAGTTTAACAGCTGCCCAATGGGAATATTTTAAAATCGGCATAGTTAAATTTAAAGAACTTTACGCTAAATATTCTGTGTCGAATGACGTTGTGAAACTTAAAAAAGAATTTGAGCGGTTGAATAAGTTTTATGAAATTAATACATACAGAAATAATATTTTTGTGAAAAATATGAATTTAGAAAACGGCGGGGTTAATACCGTTTACAGCCGCAAAAATCCTTCTGAAATTTTGAAAAATGCTAAGAATATCATAATTCTTGTGGCTGGAGGATATCATACCTCGGGCGTTAATAAAATCCTTAACGATAAAAACATCAGCAATATTACAATCACTCCGAATGTCTTGAATTCGGAATCGCTTATTACAAAGCAAAATTATGAATTTTTAGCAAAACAACAGTCTATCCAAAATCAGACAATAGCATTGGGACTTATGTCAAATGCAACGCAAAGGGAGCAGATTCAGCAAATAGTGCGCTCTTTATTTATCGGGCAAGATTTAAACGGGATAAATATTTCTATATTAGTTGACCGCTTAAACCAGATATTCGGACAGAAAATAAAAGTGAAAAATTTAATTGATGAAAATAAACTTGAGTTTACTCTTGAAAACGGCAATATCGTTAAAATAGACATTAACGAAGATATATCGGGAATTGTAAATGAGCAGGGAATAAAAGAAATGCCGTCTTCTTCCTTGAATCAATTGACGGGCGATAAATTGAACGAAATTTCAAAATTGGTTTTAAAAACAACATTCAATATGGGGCAGGAAGTTTTTGCTCCGCAGATATATCAGATAAGCAAAGAAGTCTGCATATTTATGGTTGAAAATAAATGGTATCTCGGGAACGGCGCCGTATGGAATATTGCAAATTCTCAATATTCAGGGCAAACGCTTGACGGAATAGATCCCGTAATATATGAATACATGCCTGAAGCAATGCAGGAAGCTCTTTTAAATAAAGAAAATAACGATAATAACCATCCTTCTTCTAAAAAAGTAAAGCAGTCTTTTGGGAAAACAATAAGCAATGCTCTAAGAACAGTTGTTCTGCCAATATTGTTGGTTTTAATAATGTTATCTTCTACGGGGTGCAGCCTTTTTAATAATAATGATGACACGTCTACTCCTGCCGTCCAAATAGAGCAAATTATAGATCTTACCGACTCTGAGGAACAGTTTCAGCAGACGATAGAAGACCAGTTATTGGATTATTATGCGGGCAACGGAGCGTATAAATCGTTTATTTATGACAGTATGAGCGATTCTGATAAGTCTGGACTGACTGAAGATCAGATTACCGCAATAAAAGAATTGGAAAATTTGTATGATCAGTCTTTAGTTGCATTGAGTTATATGCAGATGGGCAAAATAGAAAAAGCCGCAAGTGTATTGTCTGCAATACAAAACGGCGGTATTTTGTACAAATCTAATTTGGAACAACAGCGCGTAACCGGCGAGATCGCTTGGGTAGGTATTGCCGTTATGCAATATAAATTATTGACTGACAGCGAACAATTTGATGATTTATTGAAAAGAGTAGACGATGGACTAGCTTATGCAAACGTTAGAGACGGTAAGTATCTTGGCGCTGCTTTGCAAAGCTGGGTTTCTACGGAACATATATTAGATGTAATTGCATATTATAATTTGAAGCTGCAGTTTGACGAATCGGATGAATCCGCTAAGACAAAACTGACGGAGGCGGCCGATTATCTTTACAATACTTTATATATTAAAGAAGAAGGCAGGTTTAGAAGAGGAGAAGACGATAATTTTTCTGTTTTAGATACTTGTTCATGGGGGATACAGGTTTTAACGGTCGTTGAAAGTATGCATCCTGATATTTATAAAAGTACTGCTCTTAAAGATATTGATTTGGATAAGTTATTGGAATATGCCGAGAGTAATTTCAGCGTAAATGTCGAATATAACGGAGTTACATATAATAATTTATACAGATGGAGTAATGAAAGTTCCAGTCCTGTGAGTTTTGAATGGACAATGCAAATGGCTGTTTCATATAATTTGTTGGGGAACACGGAAAAAGCTGATGCAATATTGGCTGATGTGAAAGCATATTCAAAAGCTTTAGGATTTACCGATTCAATACCTTATACTGATGTTAATAATACTACAAATTATTCGGATTACGGATGGGATGTTTTTGTCGTTCCTGCATTATGTACCAGCATCGGTCAAGCAATGCAGATAGAATTCGGGAGTTTTTTCTTGCCTATATCAAAAATAGAAGGAGTTGATTATTCTTCAAGATACGGTACTTACGAACCTATTAGTTTTACTGAATATTACGGAAGCAATTGGAAAACTTACGGGAGCAATAGTTTGCTTGATTTGAGATATGCAGAAGAGCTGGTTATTAAAATTAAGCTTATAGGCGATTACGAAGAAGATGCAAAGGTCAGATTTCAGCTGCTTCCGGTAAATGATTCAATGCAAGATTTGGAAGGTACGACTTTTGGTTATAACAAAGATGATTACTTCTTTGATGCTGACGGGAATGCGACTATTACTATTTCTATGGATGACTTTCTTGTAAAGCAATTCGGCGATAATGCTCTAAATATGACTCTGGAAGAATTAAGATAT
This sequence comes from Endomicrobiaceae bacterium, assembly GCA_041672565.1. Lineage (GTDB taxonomy): Bacteria > Elusimicrobiota > Endomicrobiia > Endomicrobiales > Endomicrobiaceae > Praeruminimicrobium. The sequence goes on along the minus strand of JBAYZJ010000011.1, from coordinate 2,808 downwards.
TTTCTTATGGATTTAGAACATATGAAAGTTATTATTATCGCCGGACAAGTTTCTTTTGGAACAGAAATAAATAAAGAAAATTTAAATATAGAAATAGAAAGTGTTAACGTTAAATACGAAGACGGTACAACAAAAGATTATATCAATGACCAGGCTTTGCCTTCATCCGATATAAACACCACTCCGGGTTCAATACTTCCTGAAACTTTCGGCGCTCTTAATGATTTAATATTAAAGGGAGAAACTTCCATATTGAATATGCTGAAAGAAATATTGAAAAAAGAAACTGTCTTTTCAATGCTTCGCCCTTTTAAATTTATTATTAGTCATAAGACACAATCGGGACAAACAGGCGCAAAAGCGGTTGTATATTCGTCTTTTATAGCGGCTTTTGCAATGCTTAATATATTATTGTTTACTGCAGTACCTGTTATGTTAATACCTTTGATAAGTTTAATAACGGGTTTACTGGCCAATATAACTGCCCATACTGTAATAGATTATTTTTACTTAAAATCTTCAGGACTGCAGGAAGCTGTTAGACTTTACGGTTCGGCGAAAGTTAAATTTTCTGAAACAGGGAGTCTTGATGCATCTGATTCTGAAAAATCTGTTCCGATGTTTGTTATCAACGATAAGCCTTCCGATTTTCAGGATTTTGATTTTAAACCGATATCTGTAAAATTCAAATCAAAAGACGGGAAAAATGTCAAAGGGTGGTTGGGAAGATATAAAGGCGCGCCGGTGTTGTTTGCAAACGGAGCTGATTATGAAGATATAGTTAATAATTTCAGACAAACAAGGCAATTTACGGATTCCAATAAGAAAATAAGCGCAAATGTGGACATAATAGAAATAGATTTGAATAATCCGGATTCAGGGATAAAATATTCAAAAAGCGGTAATCCTTTAACAGGGCTTAATGCTTTGAAAACAAATAATGTCATTGATATTCAAAAAGAAATATCTCTGTTGAATAATAAAAAAGTTGAAGCAATAACAATCAATCAAAACATAGCGGTATTTATTGATGATAATGTAAATAATATAATCTCATATAATGATTTGCTTTCGTCCATAGAATTATATGTGAAAAATGATAATTTGGGGACGGATTCAAAAATTTTATTTACTGATAAATATCTTGACAGAATTATTCAGCTTATAAGAGAAAGCGTTTCAAAAGACGCTAAATCTGAAGAAGAAATTGAAAATTTGACAACAGAGAAATTTATGCAAATTATTCAGGAAGCAAAAAATAAGAATAAAGATATTTCTGTTGTCTTTGAACAGTTACAAACCTCTGATTTTAAAAAGTATTTTAAGTATGGTATATTTTCTTATGTCGCCGACGGCAAATATTTTGACGGCATTGCAGGGACTTCCGTAAATACGAAAATTATTACAAATTTTGACCAGGTTCAGGGATTTGACGGTTCAATATCAATAATAAAAGTAAGTTTATTTAAAGATAAAATCGCTAAATCATCAGGAATATTCACATTCTTGAATTCAGCAATGAATATAAAAGCGATGCTTGAAAAAAGAAGCATTGAGTTTGTAAGACAAACGGCAAATAATTTCGATTTTAATCAAATACCCGAAATACCTGATAATATAATTATAGATATAATAAAATCGCAAGAAACAGATAAATACGGCGCATTGTCGAAATATATAAACGCCGCAAGTTCAATTGCAATGTATTATGACGGTTTAAAAAATATAGATGAAAAAGAAGTCTTTATCAATACTATTTTGGAAAGAATGCTGGCTGTTAACTTATTAAGACAGCAAGAGGCTTATGAAGGATTAAAAGATCACAGATTTGAAGAAATACTTGCAAAAGCTCTTACGGCAAAGTACACAAACGATATTGATTCTTCTCTTAAATATCAGGATTTCTTCAGCGTTGATGATTCTATGACGGCTTATGAAGTAGAACAGAAACTGCTTGAAAGGGTTGCTTTTCTGTCAGATGAGGCTTTTAATAATAACAGCCCTCAGGCTATAAATGAAATTATAGAGATATTGCCGTTATATGCAGACAGAAACACTGAACTCAGAACCTCAAAAGTAGAGTTAATGGATGTTCAAAATGTAAGAGGTATTTTGAGCGCAGCATAAGCGTTTTATATAAAATATGTTTGTTTTTTGGACGGGATTAATGTTTTTTTCTCCCGTCCGATTTTTTTTGATAATCAATATAAATATACTATAATATAAAAAGTGCATTTTAATAACAGGGGTTGTTAATGAGAAAATTAAGAATATTTTTTATGGATAACTGGGGCAAGATATTGGTATCATTATCAATACTTATTTTAGTTTTGCTGACTTTATGGGGACTTAGCAAGCTGGAATCATTTTATAGAAATATGACAGTGGCGACATTGCCTATGCAGATTCTTATAGGCGGTATGCATGCTATGGTTTTTGTAGGTGCGTATTTGTTTTTTATGAAAGGCGGTTTTGGCAAAATAAAAAAGAAAAGAATAAAGGCTTCCGATATAAATGTTAAATTCAGCGATGTTATAGGCCTTGAAGGCGCAAAAAAAGAAGCCATGGAAGTAGTTCAGCTTATAAAAGACGGCGCAAAAGTCAAAAAAATAGGCGGGAAAATAGTTAAAGGCATTATTTTGATGGGACCTCCGGGATGCGGAAAGACTCTTCTTGCAAAAGCGATTGCGACAGAATCAAAAATGCCTTTTTTATCTATATCAGGCAGTGAATTTGTCGAAGTTTTTGTAGGCGTCGGAGCATCGAGAGTGAGACAGTTATTTCAAAAAGCAAGAAAGCTTGCTTATG
>JBAYZJ010000010.1:0-20942 GCA_041672565.1 Endomicrobiaceae bacterium | reverse complement strand
ATGATAATGCGTCTTCTACTCAGGATACGATTTTGTTTAATGAGAATGTGGCATTTACCGAAGGGCAGTCAGTTAATAAAATTACAATTTATGCAATGACAAGTTATCTTGATAAAGAATGGTCCGACGAGTATACTATTAAAACTGAAGGCGTCAGTTCTAACGTAAGCATATTGTCGCCTGATCCGTTGACTGCAATGTCTACTCTTGATCCTCAAATAGAAACTTCCGAGTTTGATATAAAATTAACAACAGTTACGGTTTCTCTTTATAAAGGCACATATCTTTCGGAAGCTAATAAATTATATTCGGTTGCTGTATCAAGCGTGTCTCAGGACTATTCTATATTTGACAGCACTGCAAGCAAGATAAATTATTTGAACTCTGACATAATAAAAGAATATAATTCAAAGACAGGTTCTTCTATACCGACGACTTTGACTTCAAATACTGAATATACTTTAAAAATTGAATTCTCTAATACTACGGTTTATCCTAATATAAACTCTTTTACATTTAAAGCCTTGGGCGGCGGAGTAGCAGATATAGTAACTTATCCTTCGCCGTTTAATCCTAAGAAAGAAAAAATTAAAATCAGATATCTTTTGGCTAATGAATCAAGCGTTACGATAAAACTCTACAATAAAGCAGGAAAAATCGTAAAAAAATTAATTCAAAGTTCTTACGAATACGGAAAAGCCGGTACAAATGAAATTGAATGGGACGGCAGAAATTATGCAGGTGAAACGCTTGCGACAGGCGTTTATATATGTGAAATAATTGCAAATAGCTCGTACGGTGAACAGAGAAGATATACCGCATTGGCTATTGTGGGAAGATAATTATGACAAGAATAAAAATTAAATTACTGTTGGTTTCTCTATTATTTTGCTTAATACTGGCTGATAATATTTATGCGGGAACGGATGCAGCGGCATTTTTAAAAAAGAGCGTCGGCGCAAAAGCTATTGCAATGGGCGGAGCTTTTACATCTATAGCTGATGATACGACTGCTATTTACTGGAACCCTGCCGGTCTTGCTAAAACGCAGATGTATTCTGTTTCGGCAATGGGGGCTACAGGCGCTTCTGATAAATATCCGGGATTAAAAGATATAGTTCCTTCTCACCAATTTCTAGCCGTATCGGTTCCTCTGTCAAAAGCAACTGATATTTTCGGGAAAACTGTTATAGGCGTCGGATATATATCTTCAACTATGGATAATGTGCAAAATACTGATAGTCAGTTAACATATCGAAAAACTATGAGTCATACGGATAATGCATACTATTTATCTGCCGGTGTTCCTGTATGGGATTCTGATTCAAGTTTGTATGTCGGAGCTTCTTTGAAATTTATTTCTTATGAGTTTTCAAATATAGGAGTTTCAGATTCCGGTATGGATGTTGATGCGGGTATTATTTATGCGATAGATACATTGAGTTTCGGCGCATTAATTCAAAAAGGCGTGGAAATAGGAGATGACGAAGCTCCTATGACGACAAAATTCGGCGTTTCAAATAAATTTTCACTGTCTGAAAAATTTCAGCTTACGGGAGCTTTGGACCTTGTACAAAGACAGCAGGAGCCTTTGTTGGCTAACGTAGGTGCCGAGTTCGGAGTAAAAGATCTTTTAAATATGGACGGGTTCGGGATAGACGGAATTTTTCTGAGAGCAGGCGTCGAAGGTTATGCCATAGAAAACAGATACGATATTTCTTCTGATTTTAACGAAACTGTCGGATATAATTTCGGATTAGGTGTAAATTTTATAATATCAAATACTTATTTGCAGTTGGATTTAGCTGTATGCAGCGGGAATATATTTGAACAAAATACGAAATTTACGGTCAATTTTTATTTTTAGAGGTTATAACACATGAATAAAAAACAAATAAGTATTTTTTTAGCCGTTTTGATGTTCTTCAATGCGACATCATTATTTGCTGCAGATAAAAAAGATGTTTCTGACCCTGTTCTAAGACAGATTTTATCCGATTTGGAAAATAAAATGCCTAGATTTATAGATAAATACGGACAAAGTGTCTTTGTCGCTGATGAACAGATAACAAGGGGCTCTTTGATTATGGCATTGTATGAATATGATAAAAAAATGTCAGGTTCAGGAGGATCCGGAGCTGTTTCCAAAAGAGATTTTGATTTGTTAAATACAAGACTTACAGCTTTAGAAAAAACAGGGTCGTCCAAAGGTTTGGGAGCTCCGAGAACAGCTGTTTCAGCAGATGTTGATATCATCAAAGTTATGAATGACTTAGAACCTAATATGCCTATGCTTTTAGATAACAGTCTTGAAAATTCAAAAGTATTTAAAGCATTGCAGCAAAAAGTTGAAATGGCTGGAGTAGCAGGAACGTCATCATCTTCTATGGCAAATTCAAAAACATCATCTGCGGCATTATATAATATTCAAAAAAATATAGCTGATTTAAATAAAAAAGTGGATAATTTTGAGATTTCTTTGTCATCTGCAAAATCAGGCTCTGGTAAAATGTCTGATGCTCAGGTTTCAGCCAACATTTCAAATATGCAGAGGGATATAACAAATTTAAATAAAAAAGTAAGCGATTTTGAATTTTCTTTGTCATCTGCAAAATCAGGCTCTGGCAAAATGTCTGATGCTCAGGTTTCAGCCAACATTTCAAATATGCAGAGAGAAATAAACAATATGAGCAACAGGATAAGTTCTGTTGAAAATTCTCTAATGTCAAAAAATAATTCTTCATATAGTGACCAGAATTATAGTCAGGATTCTTTGAAAGAATTGGCAAATCTTAAAAGATCTCTTATCCAAATGCAAAAAAGTTATGTAGCTGTTTCGAAAAGAGTTGATGAATTGGAAAATACGCCTGTTGTTTATTCAGGCAAGAAAGATGTCAGCAGTTCTCAGATAAGTCTTTTAAGCTCAAAAATAAATGAAATCAAAGAGACGGTTCAGGATGTTCCTACAAATGCATATGTTAAAGAACAGATATCAAAGTCAAACAGTCGGACAACAAGTAATATAAAACAATTGGAAAAACGTTTAAATAATTTGGAAAGAACCGGAAAATCATCCGGAGGAGACTCTTCTAAATCATCCGGAGCCAGCACAAGCACTGTTGCAAAAATAAGTTTAGGGATTACCATGGTTGCAGCATTATTTATTGCAAGATAAAAATCTTAAATTCAACAGCATTTCAAACAGGAGCATTTAAATGCCAAGGTTATTAGTTAAAAAAAGAGAAGAAATTGTAGTAGAGTACATCGCTAAAAAAAATAAAATAAAAATTTTTATAGGCAGCAGAAAAGGGAATGATATAGTTCTTTCGGATAAAAACATTTCAGAACAGCATTGTATAATACTATTTGAAAATAACCAGTATACTTTAAAAGACCAAAATACAATAACCGGTACGCAGCTTAATTTCAGAACAATTACAGAGGCTTCAATAAAATTCGGAGATGAAATTTCCATAGGCAATTATACAATAATGTTTTTGGATGACATTTCCGTAAACAAATATGATGTAGTTGTTCCTCAATATTATCTTGTAGGAATTTACGGAAAATTTTACGGCAAAAAATATTTTTTAAAACAACAGGCAGATACTTTTATAGGAAGGGAAAATTTATCTCCCAGAGGAATTGAGAATGATATAGTGCTTGCCGGAGATATGACTGTATCAAAAGGTCATGCTAAAATAACGTCTGTTCAGGATAAATATACAATTACCGATATAGGAAGTACCGGCGGCGTGGCTGTTAACGGCGTCAAAGTCGGTCAGTTAAACAGCGCTTCTTTGCTGTTGGGAGATGAAATTTCCATAGGAAGAACTATCTTCAGGGTCGTAGACTATTTTAATGAAGATTATTCAATGCCGTGCAAACAGAAAATTTTTATATTGAAAGTTTGGAAAATAGTTCAGCTTGTAATGATATTGTTAGTTCTTGCTGCGTCAACAATGTCTATAGGAGTCGGATATAACGGCTTATCTTTGTTGAATTCCTCATCTGATAAGGTGAGCTTATCAATCGATACCGAATGGGCAAAAGATTTGCCTATGAGAGCTGATTCAGGCGATTACGGAGTCACGGCAACGCCTGTTATTGCTGATTTTGACAATGACGGAGTAAATGATATAGCTATGTTAAGCAGCGCCGGTTTCTTGTATGCGTGGAGCGGCGCTACTGGCGAACGTTTTTGGAAACCGGTTGAGGTTTATAACTCAGGTATAGCTTCTTTGGTAGTTGATGACGTAAACAATGACGGTATTCCTGATGTAATTGCCGTATCTGATTCTTCTTTGCTTTATATAATAGACGGACAAACGGGAAATATTATACGAAGAGAAATTTTAGGCGGCGTTATATCGGAAACTACTCCTGTAGTATGTGATTTGGATTCAGACGGTAAAAAAGATGTTGTTGTCGTTTCTGAAGACGGAACTGTCCATTTTCTATATTCTCCGGGTTTTGACAGCACGTATGTACGGTATTCTGAATTTATAGACGGACCTTTGTATTCGAGCCCTGTAATATTAACAAGAAAGGATTTTTCTCCTTTTGTTGTTATCGCCAATTATGACAGCAAAGTATATTTTATTGACGGGAAATCTAGAACAAAGAAGACTGTCAATCTTTTGGAAAACAGCGGAAAAGCTCATTTAATAGCCGGCGCTCCTGCAATAGGCGATATAAACGGCGACGGAATAGACGAAGTTATAGTTCAGTCAAATTTGCCTCAGTATGTTTCAGCGATAGATACTTCAAAATTTTCTGTTATGTGGACGTATTTTGTTGAACCGACGCCTCCTGCAGGTTTAAAATTTAACAGCAGTCCTATAGTTACGGATTTAACGGGTGACGGTATTGCGGATGTTATGATTGTTTCTGCCAACGGGACTGTACAGGCTTTAAAGGGAAACACCTCATATCCTTCCGGAGAATTATTATGGAAAATGCCTATTCCAGATGCAAGAAGAATTTTGTCTTCTCCGTCGGCATTTGATTTCGATAAAGACGGAATAGTTGATATCGCTTTCGGAACGGAAGACGGAAGAATTGTTATAGCTAAAAGTAATATAAAAAGAAAAGAAATGGAAATAATAACCGATATAAAAGCCAGCAATTCTCCTATAACTTCGACTCCTCTGCTTGCAGATATAAACGGAGATAAATATATTGAAATAGTATATACAAATATACAGGATTCTATACAAGTTTTAAACACAAATGTCAGTACTATTAAAAATCTTCAAATATGGCCTATGTTTTTAGCAAATTCACAGCATACATCAAATGTATCGTTGGAACATTACAAAAAAAGTTATACTAAAATGATAGTGTTTGGAATAATTTTACTTATTTTATTGGTATTTGTGAAAATCAGGGGAATGATAAAGAAATCGAAAAAAAGAGTTAAGGTTATATATCTATGATATTACTAAACAGTGCAAAAACGGATACGGGTGTTCTAAGAAGTGAAAATCAGGATTCTTTCGGCGTTTGTCAGGAAAATAATTTTTTCTTTGTGTGCGACGGTATGGGCGGCGGAGTAGCCGGCGATTTTGCAAGCAAATATGCGGTAAACGTTATACTTTCGTCTTTCTCAAAGCTTTCAAATGAGGAGTGTTTTTCTATAGTCGGTGATAAATTTGCTTTATTTGATGAAAAAATCATACGGCCTGCGGCTGCTATAAAACTTGCAAATAAAGCTTTAAATAATTTAACAATAAGATATCCTAAGCTTTCCGGTATGGGAACAACTTTTACGGGCGTTTGGTTTGAAAGAGAAGCAGGACTTTTGCATATATATAATGTCGGCGACAGCAGAGTATACCGCATAAGAAATGGAAGTATTAAGTTGTTGACGGAAGATCATTCAAAAATAAAAGAATTAATAGACAGCGGGAAAATGACGGAAGAAGAAGCGAAAACGGCGGAAATACAAAGTATGATAACAAGAGCTTTGGGGATTATGCCGGTTGTAAAAGTCGACTATAAAGCTGAAGTTGTGAAACCCGGCGATATTTATATTTTATGTACGGACGGACTTAACGGAGAAATAAGCGATTTTACAATAAACGATATTGTAAGTTTGCATAAGCCTAATATTTCTTCAATTTCAAGTGAGCTTATTTTGGCTGCAAATAATGCCGGCGGAAGAGATAATACTACTGTGATTACTTTATATGCCCAGGATGAACAGGATTTTTCTGCGCAGACGCCTTTAAATTTTCAGCAGAATATCGTTACGTTTGATGATGAACAGCATGATGAGTCATTAAAAGAAGATTTTGTAATTCACAGACTTGAAAAAAATTTTAATGTTGAAATTCCTAAGCTTGCCAAACAAAAAAATTTCTTTGCAAATCCGCTAGTTATTGCCGTAATGCTCGTTTTATTAATAGTAGTGGGTGTCTTTTTACATTCGGCTTTTTCGAAAAAAGAACAGAAAAGCATAGTTGAACTTACAGGCAATATTTCCGGATTAAAACTGGATGTAAGAACATTATCAAAAGAAAAAATGGAAGAAATACAAAAAACCGATGATCAGGTTTTTAAAATGCAGATTTTACAGGATTGTATAAGAAATAAAGATTTAATGACTATTCCTATGTCAAATGTTACTATTATGCTTGAGAGCAACGGACAGAATAAATTTATGGGGTTGTCAAGTTATGTGCCTCTTGAGATAAAACTTCCTAAAGGAAAATATTTAATGTCTCTTACTTATCCGTCTTATAAAATTCTTGATGAAAATTTACAGTTAAAAGAGTCTATAGATGTTTATCTGGAAAATTCAGGATCATTGCAGGATCTTGTTATCCTTATGGTTCCGGATTAAACGGTGGAGGGATATTTTGGATAAAGAACAAAAAAAATATAAGATTTTACTTGTTGACGATGATAAAGTCTTTTTGGAAACAATGTGCAATATACTTCGAATGGAAGGGTTTGAAGTTAATGATGCAGAGACGGCTGAAAGCGGTTTTGAAGCTATGGTTAATATCAGGCCGGATTTAGTTATGCTTGATATTAATTTGCCTGATAAAAGCGGTTTTGAAGTTTTAACGTCAATAAAAAACAGTAAGAATTTTTCGGAAATTCCTGTAGTTTTAATAACCGGAGATACGGCTGTTTTAGTTGATCAGGCTTTTGAAAAAGGCGCTGATGATTGTTTCTTTAAACCTATAAATCCTAAGGAAATAATTGATAGAATAAAAAAAATATTGGAAGAATATGAAAATTAAAAAAATAAGTTTTTGTTTAATTTGTTTAATATTTTCAGGTTCCGCTTTTGCTGATTTTGAAAATACATATATTTCGGTATTAAATCCCGATTCTTATTCCCAGGCTATGGGCGCAAGTATTTTATCTCTATCTCCGTCGGTTTTCGGCTTATTTGCAAATCCCGCGTCAAATTACAGAAATATATCAAAAGAAATTCAGTTTTCCTATGTTTCTGTTTATAACAATATTTACGGGGCTAATGCCGGAATTGTCATACCTATTGAGAAAATCGGTAATTTTTCAATGATTGCTTCGGGCTTTGAATACAACAAGGAAATTATCTCTCTGGATTTTAAAAACTCAATAATGGTTGCGTTGAATTATGTTTATCCGATAGTTCAGCAGTATCCTATATATACGGAAAAAGGCTCTGTAGGCGTAACTTTTAAATATTATAGTTTAAAAATGAAAGATGATAATCAAAAAGATTCTTCTTTTTATAGTTGTGATTTCGGATTCATTTATCTTTTAGATTTTATAGACAGAAATTTAATGGGAGCTTTAGCCGTTAAAAATATAGGTAACGACATTGAAATAGATAATGTTTTTCAAAAACAGACGGAAACGGCTGCAGCTTCTGCAAGATATCTTATATCGGATGATTATAAAGTTTCTTTGGTAGCGGACCTTGTTAAAAATCTGCATATTACAGATACGGGATTTGCATGCGGGTTAGAGACTGTTCCTTTTTATCCTTTATCTTTAAGAGTCGGATGGAGAGATTACCGTGACAATTTCAATAAAGGCGTAACAGCCGGATTTTCATTAGATTTTGATAAGGTTCATATAGCCTATTCGTATTCGGATATTCTTGATACTCCCGATGATCAGCATACTTTTTCTTTGGGTCTTTATTTCGGAGCAATATCTGATTCCGGCAAAGCGTATGACCATTATTTAGGTTATTACTTAAATATTGCGAAAGATGCTTATTTAAATAAAGATTATATTTCCGCAAGACAGCAGTTTGAAGATATTTTGGCTATTTATCCTGAAGAACCTGTAGCAAAGCATTATTTGCAGCTTTTATCAGATGATTTGGACCAGACTGACAGAAATATTTCTTCAAAAGTTGATAAATATTTGGCAAGAGCAGATGTTGCCTTGTTGAATAATAATGTAATAAAAGCAAAAAAATATTATTCGAAAGTATTAGTTTTGGATAAAGAAAATGCTCAGGCTTTGGAAGGTCTTCAAAAAGTTGAAGCTGAAGTCGCTGAACAGGAAATATATAAAAACAGAAAGAAACATGCCAAAGAAATAACGCAGTCATGGGTAAAAGCTATGAGGTATTTTGATAACGGTGAATTTGTTTACGCTAAGGAAGAATTGTTAAAAATTGTTGAAATAGACCCTACAAATGCAGGTGCTTTACAATATTTGGATTTTATTCAGAAAAAAGTTGACAGAGTGAATGCAATACAGGCTAATGATATTTTTAAGCAGGGAATAAAAGAATATAATGATGAAAATTATGAGAAGGCTTTAACTTTCTTTAATGCGGCTTATATTTCAAGCCCTGACAGAAACGATATAAAAGAATATATAGACAGCTGCAATGAAAAAATTAATGCTTTAAGGCAAAAAGAATCTTCGTCCGTGACGTCTGCAAACCAAAATTTTTCAACACAGCCGAGTTTTCTAACGAACAAACAAGTTGAAGAACAAATGAAAAGAGTATATAACACAGGATTGGAACAATTCAGCAAGAAAGATTATACCTCTGCTTTGAAAACATTTAATACTCTAAAAAACATGTCTTTGAAAAATAAATTTTTTGAATATAATGAACAGATAAAAAACTATACGGCAAAAGCTAACAAAGCTTTGGCTGATAATCTATATAATCAGGCAAAAGATTTTGAGTTAAAAGAAGAATTTGACAAAGCTTATGATCTTTATGAAGAAGTTTTGAAATATGTTCCTAACCACAGGGAAGCGAAAAAAGAAATAGCTAAATTAAATTCTGTGGTAGCGCAAAAATATTATGATCAAGGGCTGCAGGCGTTTTCTGAAGGAGACAAAGAAAAAGCGATAGAGTATTTAGAGCAGTCTTTGGAATATGATTCAAATAAGCTTGAAGCAAAAAGAGCTTTGGACAGGATTAAATAATATGATAGAGTTAAGAAGAGATCCGATATCATCAAGATGGGTAATAATAAATGATAAAAGGGATTTTGAATATCCCGTAAATGAAGAAATGAAAGTTTTAGATAAAAAGCTTTGCCCTTTTTGCAAGGGTAAAGAGAATTTAACTCCTAATCCTTTGGTCGCTTTTGATAAAAAAGGGAATAGAATTGATCCTAACAGCAAGGATTGGAATATAAGAGTTATACCTAATAATAAACCTATATTGGCGATAGAAGGAAGTATCAGCAGAAGAGCAGAAGGTCTTTATGATAAGATGAACGGCGTAGGAGCGCATGAAATTGTTATAGAGACTTCATCTCATGAGAGAACGATTAATTCTTTTGGCGAGCAGGAATTTGCTCAGGATATAATTATTGCTCAGGAAAGAATAAATGACCTGAAAAAAGATTCAAGATTTGAATATATCTCTGTGTTTAAAAATCACGGGCAAGATGCCGGTGAGACCATTTCTCATCCTCATTTTCAATTGGTGGCGCTTCCGATAATTCCAAAAAATATTAAAGATGAAATGATTACTTCTCAAAAGTATTATGAATTTAAGGAAAGGTGTTTAATCTGTGATATTGTAGAACAGGAATTATCATCCGGTGCAAGAATTGTTATGGAAACTGATTCTTTTTTGGCTTTTGTCCCTTTCGCATCAAGATATCCGTTTGAGACATGGGTATTGCCTAAAGATCATATGTCAGATTTCAGAACTATTCATGACAAAAAAAAGATAGAAGAAATGTCTTCTATCTGTATCAGCGTTTTCAGAAGATTGTTTAAAGTTTTATCTAATCCGTCATATAATTTGGTTTTGAAAGCATTGCCGTTAAAACAGGATTTTTTACAGTATTATCATTGGCATGTAGAAATAATTCCTAAAATTACAAGATTTACCGGATTTGAACTCGGAACTGGAATGTATATTAATCCTACAATACCCGAAGAATCGGCAAAATTTTTGAGAGAAGCAGAGTAATGAATATTTTAATGGTTTCCTCAGAATGCGTCCCTTATGTAAAAATTGGCGGTCTTGCCGATGTTGTAGGCACTCTTCCTAAATATCTGAAAAAACAGGGGCATGATGTAAGAATTATAATACCGAAATACAGAAGTATAGACGGTGTTAAGTATAGTTTAGAAACACTGCCATACAAGCTCACTGTTAAAATCGGCAAAGAACAGGAAAGTTTCAGAATAAAAACATGTTTCCTTGACAGCGATATTCCTGTATATTTTATTGAAAATATGAGATATTTTAACAGACTTGGAATTTACGGCGATGATTCCGGCATAGGTTATGGAGACAACAGAGAAAGATATATTTTCTTTTCAAAAGCAGCAATAGAAGCAGTTAAAGCGATAATGTTCAGACCGGATGTTATTCATTGTCATGATTGGCATACTGGGCTTATTCCCGCATATTTAAAAACAACACATTTAAATGACGGCTTTTTTTGGAATACATCAACAATATATACTATTCATAATATTTCTTATCAGGGAAGCTTTGAAGCGGCGGATACGCTTCCTTTGGCGGGTTTTTCATGGGAAGATTATAAAAGTGATAAACTCGAGTTCTATAATACTTTTAATTTTATGAAAGCCGGTCTTGCCTATGCCGATGTTATTTCCACTGTAAGTCCGACATATGCAAAAGAAATTCAGAGTCCTGCTGCCGGCAACGGAATGGAAGTCGTTTTACAGGCAAGAAAAAAAGATTTATTCGGCATTTTAAACGGAATAGATTATTCTTATTGGAATCCGTCGGATGATAAAAGTTTAAATGCAAATTATACTTCTTACGATTTTCAAAATAAAAGTTTGTGTAAAAAATATTTACAGGAAAAATGTCATTTTGCAGTTGATGAAAAAGCTTTTGTTATCGGCTGTGTATCAAGATTCGACAATCAAAAAGGTTTTGATTTAATAATGGATACGATAAACAAAGTTAATCATTTAAATATCCAGTTTGTCATTTTGGGCTCAGGAGATGTAAATATAAGAAACGGGCTTCTGTATTTAAAACATATATATCCTGATAAAGTCAGCGTATGGACAACATATAATGAGCCTCTTTCCCATCAAATATATGCAGGAGCCGATGCTTTTTTGATGCCTTCAAAATTTGAACCTTGCGGATTAAGCCAGATTATATCTCTGGCTTACGGCACAGTGCCTATCGTCAATAAAACAGGCGGTCTTGCTGACACAATAATTAATTTTTCAGATAAAAATATGTCAGGTAACGGTTTTGTTTTTGATTTTTCAAAAGGGGAGCAGTGTTCGGATTCTGTCATTAGTGCTTATGATGTTTATAAAAATAAACAGTTATGGAATAAAATTATAAACAACGCTTTTTCAAGTAATTATTCTTGGAATAAATCTATAGAACAATATGAAAATATGTACAATACTGCAGTGCAAAAAAGAACATCATATATAATATATCACATATGAAAATAAAAAAAATGACTATAAATATTTCTAAAATATTAAAAATTATAATGCTTATATGTTTAAGCATGGTTTTATGCCTTATCGCTCAATATTATTTGAATTTAAAATCAGATAACTTAAAGATGGCGGAAGATTTGAAAATCGCAGTGTTTGTCAATGGTGAATTTGACAAAGATACTGCTATTTCTGAAATTAATAAATTTTTTAATTTTAATGTCGCGGACTATGCAGATGCAGAAAGATCTTATGACGTAGCGGCAGAACTCAATCCTGAATTGGAGAATATTGTTCCCGATGATACGGTTTCTTATCCATGCTATGTCCTTTTGAATAATGTTTCTACCGTAAATATGCAGCAGCTTGAAGAAATTAATAAAGAAATTCTTTCTCTTCCTTTTGTTATAGATACCGCGTATGATGCAAAAGGATTTTCTCTCTTTTATAGAAATATAAATATATTATCTGAATATGAGAAAATATTTTATGCGATTTCTTTTTTTATCGGTATAATATTTTTAATAAAAGTTATGCTGTTTATATTGAAAAAAAAGTTTAAAGAGCTTATATTTGAAATATTGTACGGATTTTTTTCATCTCTTTGCGGCTATGTAATTATATGCGTTTTATCGGCTGCTAATCATAATAATATTTTTTTCCTGGATTGGCACATCCTGCCTTTTATTGTATCTTTGGGAGCAGTTATAAGTTTTATGATGAAAGAATCAAATGATAAAAAGTAAATTTTTTTTAATCATTACCGTCTTATTTTTTTGTTTTGTAAGTTTTTCTGCAGCCGATACAAATTCTGATTTGCAGGGAAGAACTCGAGAATTAAATCAATTAAAACAGAATATAAATAAAAAAAAGGCCGAAAAAAAGAAACTGCTGAAAGAAGAAAAAAAGGTAAGGAAAGAACTGCGGAAAATATCCTCTTCAATAACCGGTATTGAAAAACAGTTGAAAGTTCTGCATTCCAAAATAAAAGAATCTGAAAAAAAATTAATGTATGCCTCGCAGCAATACTGCGAAGCTGATAAAGAAAAAAATATTTTTTGTAATAAAATAGAGGATGAAGTCCTTTTATATAATAAGAGAAAATTAGTTCGGTATTTTGAATATCCGTTGGAATTTAAAATGCGTCTTTTATCAATTCAGGATAAATATCATAAATTTAACGCTGCGGATAACAGGGAAAAGAAAGCACAGACAAATATTGTCAAATATAAAAAAGCGAAGAAAGAATTTATAAGTTTAAAAAACAAACAGGAATTTTTAATAAATAAAAATAAAAAACTTCAGCAAAATAAAAATAAATTACTCAAAACTACGGCTGGAAAACGAATAAAAGCCGAACAGGATATAAAAGCTCTTAATGATTCGGCAAAAGCTCTTCAGTCGTTAATAAAAAAATTAATGCAGGCGAGTAAAAATAAAAAAAGAATAACTTCTTTAAGATCCGCAAGCACTGAAAGACGGAACAATCTCCCTTGGCCTGTTTATGGCGTAATAACTTTAAATTACGGAAAAAACAAGCATCCTGATTTGGATACGAATGTAATAAGCAACGGTATAAAAATAAAGACAAAAAATAATGCTATAATAAAATCCGTGGATGCAGGAGAAGTTGTTTTTACGGGCGAATTCAGAAGTTACGGCAAAATGATAATAATAGATCATAAAGGCGTTTTTTTCAGCGTTTACGGACAGCTCAATAAAATTTTGGTCAGTGAAGGACAAAATGTTTCGAGAGGCGAAAATGTTGCGAAAACCGGTGCCGGTAATGACGCTGTTTTGTATTTTGAGATAAGACAATATAATGTTCCTGAAAATCCTGTTTTATGGCTGAAGGAAAGATAACAACGGAGAGTATAAATGCATAAATTGAAAATTAAAAGAATTTTATTAATATCGGCATTTCTTTTGGTTATGTGTTTTTTTAGCGCTTATGCCAAATCGGATGAAACCTATGACGATTTAAGAATGATGCTAGACGTTATGGAAATTATAGACAACAATTATGTTGAAACTACGAAACCAAAAGACTTGGTAATCGGAGCGATTAACGGCGTTGTCAGGACATTGGACCCTTATTCGCAGTTTATGGATGAAAGAGCTTATAAAGAAATGAAAACCGAAACACAGGGCTCTTACGGAGGCGTGGGCTTAAGAATTATGATGCAGGACGGAATTTTAACCGTTCTTACGCCTATGCCGGATACGCCTGCTTATTATGCCGGGATATTGCCCGAAGATAAAATTATTAAAATAGACGAACAGTCTACTGAAAATATGTCAAGCGATGAAGCCGTGAAATTAATGAGAGGAAATCCCGGAACTACTGTTGCTCTTACTGTTTCAAGAAATAAAGCGAAGGAAGAATTGGTTTTTAAAATAAAAAGGAAAATGATTAAAATAGAAACGGTCAAAAAGATGATGCTTGAAGGAGATATAGGTTATATAAGACTTTCCGAATTTAATGCGCAAAGCGCTGAAGATGTCGCAAAAATGTTAAAAGAATTATCAAAAGAAAAAATGAAGGCTTTGATTTTTGATTTAAGAAATAATCCGGGAGGTTTGTTGGAGTCATCCGTAAACATTTGTGAATTATTTATAAAAGAAGACAGTATTGTGGTCTCTACAAAAGGAAGAGACAAAGCTTTAGACCAGCATTATTATACGAAGAAAAAACCATTATTTCCTGATATTCCTTTAATTATACTTATAAATAAAGGGTCGGCCTCAGCATCGGAAATTGTAACCGGGACAATGCAGGATTATAAAAGAGCTTTGGTAATAGGCGGGAATTCTTTCGGAAAAGGGAGCGTTCAGACTATAATTCCTTTATCAGACGGTAACGCTCTGAGGCTTACTATAGCGAAATATTATTTGCCTTCAGGAAGAACAATAGTTAAGCAGAATTTAAAAAAAGGAATAAAGAGCGGCATAACTCCCGATATTTTTATTGAAGTTTCTCCCGAGACAGAAGGCAAGTTATATATGCAGTCTGAATATGAAAAAATAAATAAAAAAGATAACGAACCTAAAATTGAAGATGAAGTTCTAAAGACGGCTGTAAAGATTATAAAATCCGATAAAGTGAATGAATATATAAATAATCATGAAAAATATTTGCATGATTATCCTAAAGAAATGTCGGAATCGAATGAGAGTAAAATAATTAATAAAGAGTCAAAAAATGGCGAAACAGACGAGAGAACAAAAAAGTAAAGTGTTGTCGAAAATATATTTGGCATTGCTGTTTGCAGCCGGTATCGCTTTGGCTTTTTCTTTTCAAGCGGCTAAAAAAAATAAAGCTGTTAATATTGATCAAATGCTGGATAATAGTCTTGTTACGGCTTTGACTTCAAACGGGATAGAACAGAAAGACGTTCTTGAACAGTTTGCCAGAGAAAAAAAAGAAAAATCTGTAATTTATAACGAATATTATAAAAAAATAAAGCTGCCGGGTAATAAAAAATCTGAAAATTTTGAACCTATTTTAAAAACGCTGGCCAGAAATTTCAAATTGGAATTATCCAAAACAACATATAAAAAAGGTTCTTTTAAATATGTCTTTTTGGATAAAAAAAGGATATATTCCACAGTTGTTTTGGTTGAAAGAGACTAGTTTTAATGAAAAATAAAATTAAAGCTTATGAATTGCTTGAATATGCAAAAAAATGTTCAAACGACAAAAAATTTGATAATGCTCTGCATTATTTGAAAAAATGTGCTAAATATAAAGAGTTTTCTAAAGATATTTTGTTTGAAAAAGCAAAAATTTTTTATGAACTTAATGAATTAGACAAATCCTGCCGCTATTTTTCAAAATATATAAAAAATTCTTCAGATACTGTATTGAAAGCCAATGCAATGCTTATCTTATCAAAAATATACAAAATAAACGGCAGATATGATAAAGCTCTGAATTTGTTAGATAGTATGAATGCGGATAAAAATCCTGTTATGGCGGAATGGGAAAAAGAAAGGCTTGATATAAGTTATTATAAAATTAACGATTTCTTTAAAGTTCATGAATTTTCCGGAGATCCAGTTTTTTTAATTAAAGAATTTCAGATTATAAAATCAATCCGTCCTAAAATGCAGAGAGATCTGTTTTTTATCGCAAGAATTTCAAATTATCTGCATAATTATCAATTTACAAAACAGTTAATAAATAAATATGCGGATTTAACATATTCAAATGATATTTTTTATAATAATGCAATTTTGAATGAATTTGAAATTGCTTCAAAAGAGATTTTCTTAAAATCAAAACCGCGCGGATTATGGATTGCTCCGGGAAGTAAGTGTAATATTTCCTGTATCATGTGTTTTTCTAAAGACATAAAATGGGAATTATCCGATAAAAACATAAAAGATATTTATTCTTATATGCCTTATCTTGAGAATATTGTGTGGTGGGGCGGAGAGCCGACAATTTCCGAAAAATTTTATGAAATGATAAAATATGCTTTAAGTTATAAACATATAAAACATACAGTTATTACGAATGGTCAGTATTTGCCTCAAAAATTTATTGATTTGGTTATTAATAATTCCATAGAAGTAGCTTTTTCAATAGATTCCGTTGATAAAAATAAATATGAAAAAATAAGGGTAGGCGCAAGTTTTGAGAAGCTTATTGGAAATATTGAAAAACTTCGCCCGCTTGCTGATAAAAAATTATTGAAAATAAATTCTGTCATAGCAGATTATAATTCAAAAGAAATTAATCAAATACTGAGGTTTGCCAAGAAGATGAACTTCAGGACTGTATCTTTTATACCGATGATAAGCAAAGACATAAAAGATAATATGTTGAAAAGTGCTGATGATTTAAATAAAATAGATAAAGCGCTGAGAAATGATTCCGGCGTTGAAGTGAACAGCAGTATAAAAATTTTATCAGGCAAAAAAAACTTAAAAAATTGCATGACAAAAGGTTTTTGCCATACGCCGTGGAGTTATGCCACTATCAGATATGACGGTAAAATTGTTCCGGATAATTTATGTACTTGTTACAGAAAAGAAAGTTTCGATTTAACCGATTCAAATTTTCTTCAATACTGGAACAGTGAATATATAATGAATCTGAGAAAATATATTGTGGCCGATACGGCTTGCAGCGTATTATGCCCGCAGGCAAATATTTTAGAGAAAATAAAAAAATGAAAATTTTAGCAATAGAAACATCATGTGACGAAACTTCGGCGTCTGTAACGGAAAACGGCCGACAAGTTTTATCTAATGTGATATCATCGCAGATACCGATACACGCAAAGTTTAACGGCGTTGTTCCCGAACTTGCGAGCAGAGCGCATATACAAAATGTAAATGTTGTTATAAAATCAGCATTGGAACAGGCAAACATAAATTTTGATAATTTTTCTGAAAAAATAGATTATATATGCTGTACATACGGACCCGGTCTTGCGGGTTCTCTTCTTGTAGGTGTTATGGCCGCAAAAACTCTGGCATATATTTACAATAAGCCTTTGGTGCCTGTAAATCATATAGAAGGGCACATGTATTCGGCGGCCATAGAGAATAAAGCGTTAAAACCTCCTTTTTTGAGCGTTGTTATTTCAGGCGGACATACAGAATTGGTTATAGTAAAAGATTACGGGAAATATGTCTTTCTCGGAGGAACAAGAGATGATGCCTGCGGAGAAGCTTTTGATAAAGTCGCAAAAATACTCGGATTAAGCTATCCTGGAGGACCTCTTATTGATAAATTAGCCGATTTGGGTAATCCTAAATCAGTAAATTTTACAAGACCTTTGCTTAAAGGGTGCTGGGATTTTTCTTTTTCGGGAATAAAAACTGCCGTGTTAAACTATTCTAAAAAAGTTGACATAAAAAAACAAGCGGTTATAAACGATATTTGCGCCGGATTCCGTCAGGCTGTTGCCGAAACATTGGTTTATAAGGCTTTTGAAGCCGTTGAAAAATATTCATTAAAGTCAGTTGTATTGGGAGGAGGCGTTTCTTGTAACAGCTTAATAAGAAAAATGTTTAAAGAATATGCTGTAAAAAATAAAGTTAAAATTTTTATTCCGTCTCCTGTTTTTTGTACAGATAATGCGGCTATGATAGCTGTTGCCGCATATTATAAAATATCGAGTAAATATTATAAAATAAATGACCAAATAAATATTAAACCGTCATTGGAATTAGAGAATTGGTAAAAGATGATAAAACTTCCGCAGCTTTCCATAGGCAATATTAAATTAAAAAATTCTTTAATGCTTGCTCCCATGGCGGGGATTACCGACCTTCCTTTAAGAGAACTTGCAGCAGAAGGCGGCGCAGGACTGGTTTATACGGAAATGGTCTCCGCCACGGCTCTTGTTTACGGAGATAAAAAAACTGTGAAACTTTTATCAACTTCCGAAAAAGAAACTGTAGTTGCGGCGCAGATTTTCGGAACGCAGCCTCGCATTATGTCTGAGTCTGCGAAAAGAATTCAAGATTTAGGATATAAAATCATAGATATAAATTTAGGTTGTCCGGCAAAAAAAATTGCTAAAGTCGGAGCGGGAGCAAAACTTTTGGCAAATCCTAAAAGCGTTGAAGATCTTTTATCGTCGGTCGTCAAAAGCGTTTCAGTGCCGGTAACTGCAAAAATAAGGATAGGATTAATCAAAGGACAAAATATCGCTCCTGAAATTGTTGAAATCGCCCAAAACTGCGGAATAAAAATGCTTGCCGTTCATGCAAGAGCCGCAGAGCAGGGGCACAGCGGCCAGCCTGATTTTGAAGCTTTTAAAAAAGCTGCCGAGAATGCAGAAATTCCGATAGTAGCGAACGGAGGGATTTTCGATATAATTACAGCCGAAAGATTTTTAAAAATACCTAAATGTTCCGGTCTTATGATAGGAAGAGGCGCTATAGGCGATTATGATATTTTCAAAAGAATAGAATATTTTTTTGAAAAGCAGGAATTACTTCCTCAAACCTCAATACAAACGAGATTAAAATGGTTTCGAAAACATGCTGTGGCATCGTCGTCTTATTATGGTGAAAAGAAAGGATTGGTCGTTTTAAGAAAGATTGCTCCGTATTATATCAAAGGATTGCCGAATGCTTGTGCTTTAAGAAATAAAATCAACACTCTGACAACAATAAAAGAATTTGATGAGATTTTTTTTAATTTAGCCAGAATATAAAAAAATATAAAATTAAATTATTCATATTCTTTTCCTTTTAATTTTTTATCCGGCCGTGCTTTTTTTAAATAAACATCAAAAAGTTGAATATTAACTATCAATTTGGTAAAATTACCAATTGTTAAACAGCAAAAAAAATTAAAAAAATAGAGGTTTTTATGACAATAGTTAAAGACGGGTATTCTTTTATACTGGTTCCTCTGGCAATAGCGGTTCTGCTGTTGATTTTCGGTTCCGGGATTTTTGTAGTTGCTTTGGCTTTAATATTTTTTCTTTTATCTGCTTTTTGCATGTTCTTTTTCAGAGATCCGAATGTTAAGATTACGGAAGGGGAAGGATTGATTTTATCGCCGTGCAGCGGTACGGTTATGGAAGTGAAAGAAAATGATAACGGGCAATCGGTTATAAGAGTTTTTTTATCTGTTTTTGACGTTCATTTGCAGAGATCTCCCGTAAGCGGAACAGTAAAAAGCGTTGAATATAAACCGGGGAAATTTTTAAAAGCCAATGAAGCAGAAGCTCATATTGTCAATGAGCAGAATTGGATAACAATAGAAAATGAAAAAGGTATATACTTAGTAAAACAAATTGCCGGAATTTTAGCAAGAAGATGTGTGTCATGGGTAAAACCTGGCGATATCGTTAAAACAGGAGATAAAATAGGTTTGATTAAATTTAGTTCGCAGGTAGATTTACATATGCCTGCGGGTTATGATATTAAGGTAAAAGTCGGAGATAAGGTCGTGTTGGGAGTTACTGTTTTTGCAACAATATTAAAAAATGGAGAAATAAAATAAAATGCCTTCTTTGAGGAAAGGTTTGTATGTCTTGCCAAGTTTATTTACTGCCGGTAATTTAGCGTCCGGTTTTATTGCGGTTATTTATGCTATAAACGGGAATTTTAACGCAGCCGCATGGTTTATCATGCTGGCGATTTTATTTGATATGCTTGACGGAAGAGTAGCAAGACTGACCAAAACGATGAGTAAGTTCGGTATGGAATTTGATTCTTTATGCGATCTTGTTTCTTTTGGCGTTGCGCCTGCGATTTTAATGTATCTGCTTGTATTAAATTCAATGGGCAATGTAGGAATCGCAATAGCTTTGTTTTTTGTTATAACAAGCGCTACAAGGTTAGCAAAATTTAATGTAAAAGCAATGGAGCCTTCTACAACCGACTCTTCAAAATCTGCCGACAGTTTTTTGGGATTGCCTACTCCTGCTTCAGCCGGCGTAATAGCTTCTTTTGTTTTAAGTTATGAAATATTTGACGGAACAGTTTTGTCTTTTAAAACAATACCTTTGCTGATGAAAAAAATGCCGTTCTTTTTTGAAGCGATGCCTGTAATAATGGTGCTTATTTCATTTCTTATGGTATCGAATGTTCCTTATAATGCTTTTAAAAAAATGAAATTATCAAGGCCTAAGTCAATACAGTTTTTTATATTGCTGGTTGTTTTTCTTATAGCGGTTTTTTCATATCCGCAAAATATGTTTTTTATAATATTTTTCGGCTATTCTTTATCAGGAATAGTATTGTTGTTTGTCAGGTATTACAGAGTAAAAAAAGCTTTGATAAAAAATTATAATGAAAATAAAAATAAACATGAATAAAAATATAATTTTACAAATATTAAATATCGGCATATTAGGAAATTGGCGACTTAGAGCCTGTTTATTCATAAGTTGTTTTGCGTATTTTATTGGTTTAATGAATAAATAGGAGAATTTATTATGAAAAAAGATAAAGTGTTATTTTTTGATACAACTTTAAGAGATGGAGAACAGTCTCCAGGATGTAGTATGAATAAGAAGGAAAAATTACTCTTAGCAAAGCAATTAGAAAAATTAGGGGTGGATGTTATTGAAGCAGGATTTGCT
>JBAYZJ010000009.1:0-21401 GCA_041672565.1 Endomicrobiaceae bacterium | reverse complement strand
AAAGTTCTGCCTTGCAAATCCGGCACCAACACATCTGCTTTTTCCTGAACAAAAGCAGACATAACGGTATTAAATGAATAATAACCTGCAACACATATTATTGTTAAAATAACGCCTATCTTTAACAAAAGCAAAAACAATTTATTCATTATTTATTTTTTACCCAAGACATCATAGATCTTAATTTTGCGCCGACTTTTTCTATCTGTCTTCCGGCAATTTCTTCTCTGCATTTCTTAAAATTTGGTCTTCCTTCGGCATTTTCCTTTAACCAGTCGTTTGCAAATTTACCTGACTGAATATCTTCCAAAACTTTTTTCATTCCTTCTTTTGCCGCATCAGTAATTACTCTCTTTCCGGAAACATATTCGCCGTATTCGGCCGTATCTGAAACGGAATAATTCATTTTACCTATACCGCCTTCAAACATCAAATCAACAATAAGCTTAACTTCGTGGAAACATTCAAAATAAGCTATTTCAGGCTTATATCCAGCTTTTACCAATGTTTCAAAACCTGCGGATACCAATTCAACCAAACCTCCGCAAAGAACTGCCTGTTCTCCGAAAAGATCAGTTTCAGTTTCTTCGGTAAACGTAGTTTCCAAAACTCCGCCTCTTGTTCCGCCGATGCCTTTTGCATAAGCAAGAGCTAATTCTTTTGCTTTTCCGCTTGCATTCTGTTCAATTGCTATTAAACAAGGTACGCCTTTGCCTTCAGTATATTGTCTTCTTACCAAATGTCCCGGACCTTTAGGCGCAATCATAACTATATCATTATCCGCAGGAGGAACTATCTGTTTAAATCTTATATTAAAACCATGGGCAAAACCGATTACGGCTCCTTTTTTTAAATTAGGCTTTATTTCTGTTTCCCACAATTTTCTTTGAACTTCATCCGGCAAAAGTATATGAATCCAATCCGCCTGTTTTACGGCTTCGGCAATACTTACAGGTTTCCATCCGTCTTCAACGGCTTTTTTATAATTATCTGACCCTTCTCTCTGCGCAACAACTACATCCAAACCGGAATCTCTCAAATTTTGGGAATGAGCATGTCCCTGGCTGCCATAACCCAAAACTGCTATTTTTTTACCTTTTAAAAAGTTTAAATCAGCATCTGCTTCATAATACATCTTTACTTCTTGTTCTTGTGACATGATAAGTCTCCTTGTTATTTTAAATTGTATTGTCTTATTTTAAACCTCTTGCCATCGCTATTATGCCGGTTCTGCACATTTCTTTTACGGAAAAAGGTTTTAGCAGCGTGAGAAAAGCTTCTATTTTTTCTTCATCTCCGGTAATTTCCGCTATAACGGAATCGCCGGAAACATCAACTATCTTAGCTCTGAAAATATTTATGATTTGTATAACTTCAATTCTTGTGTTTTTGTTAATCGCCACTTTTATTAACGCCAAATCGCGCTGAATATATTCGGTTTCCGAAAAATTAGAAACTTTGATAACGTCTATAAGTTTATTGAGCTGTTTTTCGACCTGTTCCAAAACGGAATCATCTCCGTTCACGACTATCGTCATTCTGGAAATATTTGAATTTTCCGTTTCTCCGACAGATAAAGAATCAATATTGAAACCTCTTGCCGCAAAAAGAGTAGATATTCTGGCAAGCACGCCGAATTTATTTTCGACTAAAACAGATATCGTATGTTTCATTGCTAGCTCCTTCCTTAAAACCGTTATTATACCAAATTATAATGACAATAATCTATTATTCTTACCATTATAATTAAAGTTTATATAAAAAACAACTTTATTGTTTTTTCCTTGTATTTTTATGAAACATAAATTTGTTTTCTATACGACAAAAACATTATACAACAATTTGACAGATAAATCAGAATATTGTAGACTATTGCAATCTTAAAAACGGGCAGTTAGCTCAGCTAGGGAGAGCATCTCCCTTACAAGGAGGAGGTCGCAGGTTCAATCCCTGCACTGCCCATTTTAAGTTTCCTTCCGGAGTCAAGACAAAAAAATAACATAAATAATACACAAGAGGTATTTCTATGACAAAAAAATCAATCTTATCGCTTTTAACGTTTTTATTATTGATAGGCTCTGTTTCTTTTGCTTTGGCATCAGGGAAAAAGCCTAAAGCTGCTCCTGCTGCCGCAGAATCTTTTAAGATTTACACTCCCGGAACTGAAGAAATTATTGATTACGAAAAATACGGAGAATTCCGAAATCTCGGAACAAACAAATACAAATACGTACCTTCTGATTTCGCAGGATTAAAAGTTGCTTCTGGAGAAGGAATATATCCAAATGTCGCAGACGTATACAAAAATCCGGAATACAAAAAATTAAAAGCCGAAAAAAAACTTGACGGCGATAAATGGAATTTCGTAAACACAACCGACAGCCGGGCAAATTATTTTAAATGGGCAACTGCTCAGGAAGATCCCGGCGTAAGGCAATACTACATAGCTTTGGCGCTTGAACAGGCAGGAAAATATAAAAGAGCAATTAAAGCTTATCATTCAATAGCTGTATTCTTTCCTAAAGCAACCGGCGTAACTTTCTGGAAGACACATTGGTATATAGCTCCGGTAGCAATTGAAAAAATAAAATATCTTACCAGAGAGCATCAGGATCTTGGAATTAAGCTTGTTGATGCCGAAATAACGATAATAAACAGATATGACGATGAAAAATTTAATGACGATTATGTAATAAATCCCGGAAAAATAGTTCCCGCAACAGCCGAAGACTGGATTCCTAAAAAAGCAGATTTAGATGCAATAGGAATCAAAAAAGTCACAGGCAAAGGGAAAGTTAAATTAGTCGAGTATAACAATAAACATTATCAGCTGTTCGTTGACGATAAACCTTATTTTGTAAGAGGAATATGTTATTCTCCTAACCCTGTAGGGACTTCTCCGGACAACGGAACGCTAAACGTTTCCAGAGACTGGATGTTCGCAGATTATAACAAAAACAATATCATAGACGGTCCTTACGAATCATGGGTTGATGAAAATAAAAACGAAAAACAGGATAAAAAAGAAAAGCCTGTCGGAGATTTCCAGCTCATGAAAGATATGGGAGTAAACACATTAAGATTATACCACTATCCTAACTTTAATAAAGAACTTCTTAAAGAAGGTTATGAAAAATATGGTTTTATGTATATGATAGGAAATTTTATAGGAATGTATTGTACTGATTCCGGCGCTGAATGGTTTGAGGGAACTGATTACACAAACCCTGAACAATGCAAAAAGATGCTTGCAAGCGTAGAAAAAATGGTTGAGGAATACAAAGATGAACCTTATGTTTTAATGTGGGTTTTGGGAAATGAAAACAATTACGGTTCCGTAGGCGTAGTAGGTATATCGGCAGGAACGGGATGCAATGTAAGAAAAGATATTCCCGCTTATTATAAATTTGTAAACGAATGCGCAAAAAGAATAAAAGAGCTGGATCCCCAGCAAAGACCGGTCGCAATATGCAACGGAGATTTATTATTTATGGATATATGCGCGCAAAACGCTCCGGAGCTTGACATATACGGTGCAAACGCTTACAGAGGTAAAGAAGGGTTCGGCACTTTATGGCAGGAAGTTTCAAATATATATGAAAGACCGGTCGTTATAACAGAATACGGATGTTCCGCTTTCAGCAAAATGTATGACATGGAAAGAAACGAAGAAGAACAGGCTCTTTACCATGAAGGAAGCTGGAAAAGCATGGAAGAAAATTTTGCAGGATATGGTTCAGGAAACGCTTTGGGCGGTATAATATTTGAATTTACGGATGAATGGTGGAAAGCGGGGACTCCTCCTGAATTTGATCCGTCCGCTCACGATCTGACAGGGCAATGGATGGGTCCTTTCATTGACGGATGGGCATATGAAGAGTGGTTCGGTTTATGTTCAATAGGAGACGGGAAAGATTCTCCTTTTAAGAGACAGCTGAGAAAGTCATACTTCACTTATAAAAAACTTTGGGAAAAATATAGAAACGATAAATAAATGCTCAAAAAAAATTTTTTGCTGCCGATTTTGTTTACATTAATATGTTGTTTTGTTTTTCCGGACAGTCTTCTTTCAGACGTCCGCACCGTAAAAGACGAGAACGGCGTTTGGCGTTTGATAGTGAACGGAACCAATTATTTTATTAAAGGCTTGGGATATTCCGCGGATCAGGTCGGAATAAGCAATCCTGCAACAAACGATTGGATGAGTACCGACATAAACGGCAATGGAAAAGCCGACGGACCTTACGATTCATGGGTAGATTTAAACAGAAATGATTTCCAGGATATTGATGAAAACGCGGTAGGCGATTTCGCTCTTATGAAGGCAATGGGATGCAACACCATCAGAATATACCACTGTGAAAACATAAATAAAGAAGTATTGATGGATTTATATTCCAGATTTGGTATAAGAGTAATAATGGGCGACTTCCTCGGCGCTTATACTAAAGGAAGCAATGCCGACTGGCAAAGCGGAACGGATTATTCCGATAAAACGCATCGCCAAAATATGAAAGACAGCGTCCGAAAAATGGTTGAAGAATTTAAAGACGAGCCTTATGTATTAATGTGGATGCTCGGGAATGAAAATGATTCTGTCGGCATGGACGGTAATTCAACAACAACAAAAACAAACGCTCCTAAAAAACCGAAAGCATACGCTCAATTTGTTGAAGAAATATGCCAGATGATTAAAAGCATAGACAAAAACCATCCTGTCGGAGTATGCAGTGCCACAACAAAATTTATCAAAGTATTCGCACAATATGCGCCAAGCATAGACATCTTGGGTTTTAACCAATATTCCGGGCCTTACGGATTCGGAACATTATGGCAGAGAGTAAAACAGGATTTTGACCGTCCTGTTATTATAACGGAATTCGGTTGCGACGCATACAACAGCAAGAAAAGCATTACAGATGAAGCATATCAGGCGAAATATCATAAAAATGCATGGCAGGATATAGAAAAAAACAGTTACTGGGATGACAGAGGCGCAGGCAATTCAATAGGCGGAGTGGTTTACTGCTGGCTTGACAGATGGTGGCTTGTAGGTTCTGCAAAAATACATGATACAACGTTAGGCGCATGGAGAGGTCCGACAATTGACGGTCTTTTTAATGACGAATGGCTTGGCATATGCAGTCAGGGAAACGGGAGGAACAGTCCTTTCAAAAGAATTTTACGTTCAGTATATTTTACATATCAGGAAGAACTTTGGGATTGGGACCCTGCAAAATATTAAAAATTTTACAATTCCTGATTTTTTCATATTTTAAATATTAAACAAACAAAAAGCAGACAGATTTTTTTCTGTCTGCTTTTACATTTATAAGTTTATTGTAAATTAAAATTTCCAACCCAAAGATAAGTTATAAACTGTTGCGTTTCTGTCCCCTGAATGTTCTGCAGTATAATATCCTGCTCCTGCTTTAAAAATTATTTTTTCAGTATAGTAATATTCCGCTGCCAAATCAATTTCATAAATTGGATTATACTGATTTAAAACAACTAATCTAAAATAATCCGCCAGTATTTTAAACTTTCCGATTTGATAATCTACACCTGCGTTTAAACATTCAATTCCGCTTAAATCCAAATTGGCGGCATAATACATTATAGACGTAATCATTATTCCCAAATAAATATTATTAAACGGAGCATCATAATTTTCTCCGGTTCTAAAATACATAGCTCTAGGAGTTATAGAATCATTTAACTGATACGAAGCATCAATTTTTGCAAAATATCTTTCGCTTCCGTCATAAGCGATATTGCCGTTATCACTGTAAAAAGACTGTATTAATTCAAGCGAAGCATTCAAGTTATCAAATTCAATGGAAGGTTTTACGCCAGCATAATCATATCTTGTTCTGACCGTTGAAGAAGAATTATAAGTTTCAAAATCATAAACATATGCCTGAAATTTTAACATATCGTCATATTTATATTTCATATCTGCAAAAACAACATTATACTTTACGCTTGATGTTGACGGATTCACGGCATAATTATCGGAAGAAAGCTTTGAATAACCGACTTCTATTTTTAAATTCTTTTCCTTGTCGTTAAAAGTCATCAAAGCGCCGTCCATACCCGATTCATCTAAGAAACTGAGAGCTCCTTTACCGTCAAGCTGTTCGCTGAAACAGTAGTAATTCAAATCTCTAGGACCTATATAAAAAATACTGTTTCCTTTATCTCCGTAAAAAAATTTACCTATTTTTAAAGACATTTTATCATTGTCAAATATTCTTTTAAACACTACATTTGCTTCAGCTATTTTTGTCGTATCCAAAACCGATTGTGTTGACTCTCCCGGGCCATTCTCTTCAGTTCTGCTGTATTCGCCCCAAAATCTTCCGTACAATAACGCCATATTTGCATCAATATTTTCCGCCAAACCAAAACTTACTCCTAAAATTGCCCTCATATAAGTATCGCTTGGAGCCTCAACGCCTGAAATCGAACCGTCAAAAGAATATCCTGAAACATCAAACTGCCCGTACAAATTAATTTTTGCCTGTGCCGCCGCCGGAACAAACAACGCAAGAAGCATAACTAAACCAAAAACTTTTTTCATGCTTCCTCCTTTTTTTAATTTGAAATGCAAAATTTGAGCATTTCTTTGCTGATATCTTTTGCAATTATAAAAAAAATCTTTATTGTTGTCAACGCTGTAAAAAGGAAGAAACTTCCGCTTTAAAAAAAAGCGGAAGTTTCTAAAATCAATCATTTTTCTATTAATTATTTTTCGCCGCAAAGAGCAAGAATTTTATTCCATTTTGCATCGACATCTGCTTGTATGGAAGCAACTAATTCCGCATTTTCAGGCTTCAACAAATGCTTGAATCTTGTCTGAAGTTTAAAAAATTCCGTTACAGGCTTCTTTTCTCCGCCTCTAGGTTTCATTGTCATTTTATAAACGCCGTCAACAACTTCATATACAGGCCAAATACCCGTATCAACCGCAATTCTTACCATTTCCATTGAATCTTCAGGCTTACAACCCCATCCGAGTCTGCAAGGAGTCATAACATTAATAAAAGTAGGTCCGTCCGTGTTTAAAGCTTTTTGAACTTTTGTTATATAATCGTTCCAATTACCTATAGTAGATTGAGCGACATACGGTATATTATGGGCTACCATTATTGCCGTAAGGTCTTTTTTCGGCTGTTCTTTTCCCTGTATAACTTTACCTACAGGCGACGTTGATGCACTGGCGCCTTTAGGCGTTGCGCTGCTTCTCTGAATACCCGTATTCATGTACGCTTCATTGTTATAGCAAACATAAAGCATTCTGTGTCCTCTTTCCATAGCTCCCGAAAGAGACTGAAGTCCTATATCATATGTTCCGCCGTCGCCGCCGAAAGCAATAAATCTTATTTCTTCATCTTTAATTTTACCCTGTTTCTTCAAACTTTTATATGCCGCTTCAATGCCGCTGCATGTCGCCGCAGAGTTTTCAAATGCGCTGTGAAAAAAAGGAGTCTTCCAAGATGTATAAGGGAATACTGAAGTTGAAACTTCCAAACAACCGGTAGCGCTTACTACCACAACAGGCATATCGCCTGCAGCTATAAGAGTTTGTCTTGCAACAGCACCTGCTCCGCAACCGGCACAAAGACGATGTCCGCCTGTGAGGCGCTCGGCATGTTTACTTAATTCTTTTAGATTTGCCATTTTATATCTCCTAAAAAATCTTCTTATTTTATTCTTACGTTTATATATTCTACCTGCGTTGAAGCTTTCTTTGTTCCTTTTGCTATAGCATCAAGTTTCATAAAAACTTCTTCTATATGGTTTAATGCAATTTCTCTTCCGCCGAGTCCGTAAATATAATTTTCCGCTTTTGGAGCTTTATCTCCGCAGTTTGCATACAAAGCGGAAACAACATCAAGATAAACAGGAGCAAAACTTGCAGAACATGAATCTGCTCTGTCTAAAATTGCAACAGCTTTTACATTTGCCAAATCTTTTGCGATTTCTTCGGCAGGGAAAGGTCTGTAAACCCTTATCTTAATAAGACCTGCTTTTATTCCTTTTGTTCTTAAATTATCTATAACGGATTTTGTCGTACCTGCAGCAGATCCGATAGCAACTATTGCGATTTCTGCATCATCCATTTCATATTTTTCGTAAAAACCGTATTCTCTGCCGAATTTCTTTTTAAATTCGTCAGCAACATCTAAAATAATTTTTTTTGAATCCCTCATAGCCTGAGCAAGCTGATATCTGTGCTCAAAATAATAATCCTGCAAATCAATTGCGCCTAATGTGAAAGGTCTCTTATAATCAAGCAACGCTCTTTCAGGTTTATATTCTCCTACAAATTCTTTTACATCTGCGTCAGGATAAACTTCCGCGACTTCCATACAATGTGAAATAATGAATCCGTCTGTCGTAACCATTGCCGGCAATTTTGCAGCTTCGGCAATTCTTACAGCCTGAATCATATTATCATAAGCTTCTTGAGAATTTTCAGAATAGATCTGAATCCATCCCGCATCTCTTGCGCCCATTGTATCAGACTGGTCTCCATGAATGTTAATAGGAGCCGAAAGAGCTCTGTTAACTTCCGCCATCACTATAGGAAGTCTCAAACCTGCTGCTATGTATAACATTTCCCACATTAAAGCAAATCCCTGGGAAGACGTACCTGTCATAGCCCTTGCACCGGCAACTGATGCCGATATAGTTGCTGACATTGCGGAATGTTCGCTCTCGACAGCGACAAATTCCGTAGGAACTTTGCCGTCTGCAACAAATTGAGAAAATATCTGCACAATTTCGGTTGCAGGAGTTATAGGGTAAGCTGCGACAACATCCGGAGCAATTTGTCTCATAGCTTCAGCCATGATCTCGTTACCTGTTTTAGCAACTATTTTCCCCTTAGAAAACATTGTTTTTACCATTATTATTTACCTCTTTAAATTTTCTTATATTATTTCTTTTCTTCTTCCATTGTTATTGCTGCAATTTTAGGCGGACATTCTCTTGCGCAAATTCCGCAGCCTTTGCAATGATCATAATCAATACCTATAACTACAGTGGTTTTCTTTTCATCCGGAGCAATTTTTATTGCCGCATCGGGACAATAAATCCAGCATGTAAGACAGCTTATGCATTTATCTTTATTCCAAACGGGTCTCTGTGATCTCCAAGGCCCGGTCTTAAAATTTTCTGCAGTTCCGGCTTCTAACAATCCGCCGGCAGGAAGTTCTGCGGCTGTTAATTTTCTATCTTCTTTTTTCACTTGTGTTCCTCCACATACTGTATTCGAAAAATTTTATTATGAATTTTTAACTTCGTCATATGCTCTTTTTATTGAAGCGATATTTCCTTCAATAACTTCCGGTTTGCTGCGGAACTTTACCTCAAGTTTTGCCTTTGTGTCATTAAGAACGCCGTTAATATCCAAGTTCCCTATTACTTTAACCAATGCTCCGAGCATAGGAGTATTAGGAATATTTCTGCCTATTGTTTCTTCGGCGATTTTGCTTGCGTTTACAACATAAACCTGTTCTTTTGCTATGCCGAGTTTTTTAGCCATTTCTTCAGCAGAAAACGACGTGTTTACGATAACTTTCCCCTGCGTCCCTACGCCTTCGGTAACATCCACGGCATCAAGGAGAGTAGGATCCAAAATAACTACAAATTGCGGTTCGGTAATAGAGCAATGAATTGTTATAGGAGAATCACTGACTCTGTTGAAAGACTGAACAGGTGCGCCCATTCTTTCCGGTCCGTATTCAGGAAATGCCTGAATATACTTTCCGGTTGTTAATACAGCTTGTGCAAATAGCAATGCCGCAGTTTTGGCACCTTGCCCACCGCGCCCATGCCAACGAACTTCAATCATCTTTGCTGACATCATTTACTCCTTTAAATATATTTTTACCTAACTAAAATCTTAATTTTGAAATAGAAAAGAAAATGTAAATACAGTTGAATGATTCAAAATTTTTTACGGATTACATTTCCTTTCTGCCGGCTATGGCTCTTGAAATCGTAATTTCATCCGCGTATTCAATATCGCCGCCGACGGGAATACCGTAACCCAATCTTGAAACCTTTATTCCAAGAGGTTTTATCAGCTGCGCTAAATAAATTGCCGTAGTTTCTCCCTTTGAATCCATATCTGTGGCAAGTATAACTTCGCAAATTTTATCACTTTTTAATCTTTTTATCAACTTTTCGACTCTTATATCGTTCGGACCTATGCCGTCCAACGGAGAAAGAGCCCCTCCCAATATGAAATATAATCCGTTATAATCTTTCACTTTGCTGACCGCAATTAAATCCTGCGGAGTTTCCACTACGCAAAGCAGTTCTCTGTTTTTAGAGCTGTCGGCGCATATAGGACAAGGGTCCGTTTCCGTCATATTATAACAAACCGAACAAATTTTTATTTTTTGCCGGGCTTTTTGCACGGAGTCTATAAGTCTGTCAATTTCATAAGAAGGAGATTTCAGTATATGATAGCATAATCTCTCGGCCATTTTAGGCCCTACGCCGGGTAATTTTTTAAAGACTTCTATCATCCTTTCTACTGACTGCGGTCTGTTCATTCTTCAGTCTCTTGGTTATTATCTGTTTTTATAACATCTTCATCCGTCTTTTCGGATACGGCAGCCGATTGTCTTTTCACAGCTTTACCGCCAAATTTTTTAGCTATGCTTTCAATACGGGAAGGAATCGCCGTTTTTGCCGTTTCTTTTAAATCTTCGCCAACCTTATATATTTCATTGTGGTTATTTTCAATTTCTTCTTTTACAATAATATCTTCTTTTATAACGGATTTTTCATCATTAATACTTGAATCAATTATCATTTTAACGGCGATTTCTCTGCCGGCTTTTCTTGTCATCAGCTTCTGCAAAACTTCAGCATATTCTTTAACCATATTATATGACAAAGAATCAGGCAAAGATATCTGCAGAACGTCAGGACTCAATTCTTTTATGTTATTTGTTTCCAAAGGATGAGAAGTCATGGGATGCTTTTTTCTTATTTCGCATACAGACTGTTTCCATAAATCAATTATATCATAACCGGTAGCTTCAGCCATTACCGCAACTTCTTCATGCACTATATTGCCGTCAGACTGTTCTCTTCCGCCTCCGTAGAAAGACGCTTCTTCGTTAAAATTCTGTTGTTGAGGTAAAGATAATGCCGCATTTTTCCCAAGTTCGTCTATTTTTGAAACAAGTTCCTTTATATTGTAATACGGTTCAGCCATTTTTAAAAGATACAGTTCCAGCAATATTCTCGGCTGATCATGCCATTTCATTTCTTCCAAAGCTTTTGATATGAGATTACCCATTCTAACAAATCTTGAAACAGTGAACAGATTTTTCTGCTTATCATATAATTTAAAATCTTCCGTAGATATCTCGGCTATTTTAGGATTTACGGAAAATATCATTAACTGTCTTAAATGGTCTCTTAAATCCCTTGCAAACTGTAAAATATTGTATCCTTCTTCATAAACGTCTTTACATGTTTTAAGAAGAGCGTCTATATTATTATTCGCAATGTTCTCCGTTGTCTGAGCTATGAGTTCTTTAGGCAAAAGGCCTATCAAATTTCTCATATATTCGGCTGTTATTTTCCCGTTTGAAGAAGAGATTGCCTGATCAAGAAGACTGAGAGCGTCCCTCATTGAACCGCCTGAAGAGTTGATGACGATATCAAGAGCTTCATCGTCTATTTCAAAGTTGTCCTTACCGGCAATGTTTTTAATAGCTCCGGCGATTTCCTTTGTAGAAAGCAGCCTGAATCTGTATTTCTGGCATCTGGACAATATCGTAATAGGCACTTTATGCTGTTCCGTAGTGGCAAGAATAAATATAACATGCGCCGGCGGTTCTTCAAGCGTCTTCAGAAGCGCGTTAAATCCGGCTGTCGATATTTGGTGGACTTCATCTATAATATAAATTTTATATTTTGAAGAAGTTGTCCCGAACTTTACATTTTCTCTAAGTTCTCTTATGTTATCAACGCCCGTGTTTGAAGCTCCGTCTATTTCAAAAACATCTATACTGTTGTTTTTGCTTATTTCAATACAGTTTTGACATTTGCCGCAAGGCTCGGATGTAGGTCCTTCTTTGCAGTTAAGAGCTTTAGCAAAAATCCTTGCCATCGTAGTTTTTCCGGTTCCTCTAGGACCGCTGAATAAATAAGCATGCGCCACTTTGTTTTCATGTATTGCATTTTTTAATGTTTGAGATATGTGTTCCTGCCCTATAACTTCATCAAAAGTCGAAGGCCTGAATTTTCTTGCCAAAACAAGATAAGACATTTTATTACCTCTTATAAATGTTTCAAATCAGCCGGTTTTTCTCTTGGAGCCAGTTTAATGCTGTACAGAACAAAAAATCCGGCTATAATAGCTCCGACAAAATATATAACCCAAAGATAAGTATAATATCTGCCGAACATTACGGCTATGCCTGCTAAAATAATAGACCAATACATTATTATCAGCCCGGTTTCCAAATATCTCCATTTTGTCTTCATCTGCGTATATATATTTCCGAGCATATAGTTATGTCTTCTGTGCCTTACAAAAGCTCCCGCAAGCATAATAAACCCTACAGGCGAAACAAGCTGCGAAATTAAATGAATTAAAACAAGCTGTATTTTCCTGTCTCCTGACGAAAACCATGTAGCGTCATAAAGTGTAAAACTTCCGGCTGACAATATTATTTTTGAACCGTCGACAGCCATTGAATTTGTAAGAACGAATATAATACCCATAAGTATTCCTATCGTATACGAAGCTACAACGGAAGATTTAGGCGCGCCGCCTTCTCCCGGAACCCAATGGAGAATCCCTACAAATATTGAAGGAGCTATGACCGCCATTATAAAAAATTGTCTTGCGGAATTAATAATCATAGGCCAAGGATGCGGACCTGTTAAATTCTGCAAAGGTCTTGTAATAAAATATATTCCGAAAAGAATAAAAGCCGCATATAATTTTTGATACCCTATTTCCCCGAACATAATTTTTCTTATTTTACTGACCCTTGTAATTTCATAAGCCATCATAAAATAAACAAGGCCGGTTATAACCGGAACGCAAAGATTTACAAAAATTTCGAACAGCATTATTTTTCTCCGCCTATAATAAATTGTATATTTTTATGAGCTATCTTATTATTCTTCAATTCTGAAGACTCCGTGACAAAAAACACGGGATGCTGCTTGTTTTCATTGAGCACGACTTCACAGTGAACGGTTTTTTTCAGCATTGTAAAAAAACTCATTTCCGGATTATTATAAATAATTTCCAAAGCAATAAAATCGCTGTCTTTCAAAATATTTTTTGATAATTTCTTTTCAAAAACATCAATCTTATCCAAAGCAAAAACAAGGAACAGCTTTTGGAAATCAATTTTTGAAGGATTTAAAAATATAAAATCTTCATTGTCCAAATGATAGCATAACTGAACGGTTTTATTCCTTTTGCCTATACACATAAGCCTGTGCGAGGCAAATTCTTTTTTTGAAGTATATAATATATCAACCGCGCCTGTCTTAGTTTTTGTCGATAATGCTTTTTTTGTAGGTTTAAAAGTTTTTATTAAACTTCTTTTTTCAAGAATATTAAAAATTTTTGCTGAAGATTTTACGGGTTTTAAATTTATAATATTCATTTCATAATTGTCTTTCAAACGCTAAAATCGTATTGTGAAGCAGCATTGTTATGGTCATCGGACCGACTCCGCCGGGCACTGGAGTAATGTTTATATCCATATCTTTCACGGATTCAAAATCAACGTCTCCGCATAATTTATCTCCGCATCTGTTAATACCTACATCTATCACTGTTGCGCCCTGCTTGATAAAATCTTTATTCACAAAACCTGCTTTTCCTATTGCCGCAACCACAATATCCGCGGTTTTTGTTATTTCCTGTAAATTCTTCGTCGCCGAATGAGACATAGTGACAGTGGCGTTATTTGCAAGCATAAGCATAGAAACAGGCTTGCCTACAAGATTAGATCTGCCTATTACAACAACGTTTTTGCCTTTAATTTCTATATTTGAATATTTTAAAAGATATATTATCCCCATCGGAGTACATGAAACTAAAAGTTTCTGATTTAATATTTCCTGCCATGATTTGACAAGAGTCAGCATACCCGCATTATAAGGATGCAGACCGTCAACATCTTTATCAGGAGAAATGGCGTTTATGCATTTTTCAGCATTCTGTCCTTCAGGCAAAGGAAGCTGAAGCAAAATACCGCTTACTTCTTTATCTTTATTTAATTTTTGTATCAAAGAAATTATCTCTTCCTGAGAAGCTGTTACAGGCAGACTGTGATGAACGGATTTTATTCCGACTTCTCCGCAGGCTTTTATCTTGGAAGCTATGTAGACTTTACTGGCAGGATTTTCTCCAACAAGTATAGTCGCAAGAGCAGGAACTCCTTTCCCTTTAGCGCTTATTTTGCCAACACTTTCTTTCAGCTCTTCCCTTATTTTCTTTGAAATTTCTCTGCCGTTAATAATTTGCATAAATATTCCTTACAAATGATAATTTATATATTCTCTGAAAATATTAAGATTTCTGCAGTCTTCTTCGCAGATTTTAACTCCGTAAAGAGGATACAGATATCCTTTGTCAAACCTGACAATTTCTCCCGCCAAATAAACGACTTCGTTAAGTAAAGAAATTTTTAAAAGAATTTTCTGGTTAATTGAGAACTTTTGTTCGGTTTCTATGGCAAATCCGTATTCGCATACATCCGTCATAAGACATTCTCCTATAACAACATCCTGGCTTTCAACTGCAAGAATGTTCGTATAAAGGGATGTCAGTTTCCTTTGATTTGCTCTTTTTTCATCAAATATATCCATATTTTGATATTATAATAAAATTTTATTTTTTTTTCATCTATATTATTATTACCGCTTCAAACATCCTTTTTATTATATTTTTGCGGTTTTTTCACAATATTTTACTTTCTCTTCCTTGTTATTAAGAGCATTTTTTTGATAAAATACTCGGACAGGAAATTAATATTTACATATGAGGATTATGATGAAAAGAAGCTGCTATTGCGGTAAAGTTGACGAGAGTCTTTTAGGTAAAGAGATTACGGTAAACGGATGGGTTCATTCAAGAAGAGACCACGGCGGAGTTATTTTTATTGATTTGAGAGACAGGGAAGGTCTTGTACAAATAGTTTTCCAGCCTGAAAAAAAAGAAATTTTTGAACAAGCCGAACATTTAAGAAGCGAATATGTTCTTTCGGTAAAAGGACAAGTACGCAACAGACCGGAAGGAACGGTAAATCCAAATATGTTTACGGGAAAGATTGAAATAGTGGCGGATGTATTGGAAATTATAAACTCTTGTCCGGCTTTGCCTTTGGAAATAGATGATTACAAAGAAACTTCCGAAGAAATAAGATTAAAATACAGATATCTTGATTTAAGAAGACCTTCTTTTCAAAAGAATTTCATAATAAGACATAAGGTTTTACAGGAAGTAAGAAATTTCTTGAATGAAGAAGGATTTTTGGAAATTGAAACTCCGTTTTTAAACAAATCCACTCCTGAAGGCGCCAGAGATTTTTTAGTGCCTGCAAGAATGGCACACGGAAGTTTTTACGCTCTTCCGCAGTCTCCGCAAATTTTCAAGCAAATTCTTATGGTTGCCGGATTTGATAAATACTATCAAATCGCAAGATGCTTCAGAGATGAAGATTTAAGAGCGGACAGACAGCTTGAATTTACGCAAATCGACATGGAAATGTCTTTTGTTGATGAAAATGACGTAATGAGCACAATAGAAAAGATGCTCGTGAAAATATTTAAAACCGCATTAAACAGAGATATTCAAATCCCTTTTGAAAGGATGCCTTATGAACAAGCCATGTTAAGATTCGGTTCCGATAAACCCGACACAAGATTTGATATGGAAATAAAAGATTTTTCATCGGAATTGGCAAATTGCGGTTTCAGCGTTTTTAAAAACGTAATCGAAAAAGGCGGAGTAGTAAGAGGTCTCTGCATACCAGGCGGAGCCAAATTTTCAAGATCCGAAATAGACGGTCTTACAAAATTCGTTTCCGAATACGGGGCAAAAGGTCTTGCATGGATGAAAATAACAGCCGGCGGGGCAGAATCAAATATCGTTAAATTCTTTAAACAGGAAGAGATTACAACAATAATCAATAAATTTGAAGCAAAAGACGGCGATTTAGCGGTGTTTTTGGCCGATAACGCCGAAGTCGCAGCTCAGGGGTTAGGCGCCTTAAGAATAAAAATGGGAAAGCAACTCGGACTTATAGATAAAAATAAATTTAATTTCTTATGGGTTACCGATTTTCCTTTATTCGGATGGAACAGCGAAGAAAAAAGATGGGATGCAATACATCACATGTTTACCGCGGTAAAAGAAAGCGACAAAGATAAATTAACTTTTGAAGACGCCGGCAAAGCAAAAGCAAGGGCTTACGACGTCGTTTTGAACGGCGTTGAACTTGGCGGCGGATCTATAAGAATACATAAATCAGATATGCAGTCAAAAATATTCGGATTATTAAATATATCACAGGAATCGGCAAAAGAAAAGTTCGGTTTCCTTCTTGAAGCATTATCGTACGGAGCTCCTCCGCACGGCGGAGTCGCTTTAGGTTTTGACAGATTGTGCGCATTGCTTGTCGGAGAAGAATCCATAAGAGAAGTAATAGCTTTTCCTAAGACGCAGAAAGCGGTATGTCCTTTATCAAATGCGCCTTCGCCGGTAAGTGAAAAGCAATTAAAAGAACTTGGCATTAGAACGGTTATAAAGCCAAA
Source organism: Endomicrobiaceae bacterium (assembly GCA_041672565.1). Taxonomy (GTDB): domain Bacteria; phylum Elusimicrobiota; class Endomicrobiia; order Endomicrobiales; family Endomicrobiaceae; genus Praeruminimicrobium. Next base: position 4,580 of record JBAYZJ010000009.1, on the reverse strand, counting down.
TGCAAAGAAGGACTAAGCGGGAAATTTTGTGAAAAAATTAAACGATTGGTTAAAAATTAAAATAAAAAAGTTCTTATTGTTTTTAATAAGAAAACTGGATGAAGACGTCCCAAATACTCCTATAATAAGATTATCTTCAAGCAATATATTAAGAAAAGACATAAAAGTTCATCCTGTGATAACGGCTTCCATAACATTTTTATGTTTATATTTTATGCTTATCATGCAAATCGGAGCAACTGTAAAAACTCTGATAGGACTCTTTTTATTACTCCTTTTGGTATTCAGCTTCGTTCTCTTTTATTTCATAACACAATTTAAGAAATCTATGCTGGACAGCAATAAAGTAATGCTGATATGTTTCATTTTTGTTTTTTCTTTTCTTTTATTTCAGATTTTTTCGCATACGCTGTCGCAAATAGCTTTTCCTATGACAGCTTTTACCGTTCTTTTGGCTCTTTTGGTATCGGTAAGAGTAGGTTTGACATACACTTTCGCAATGGCTGTTTTTATGGCAATAATAAATGATTTTTCGGCAACTGTTCCAATAATACACATAGCCGGAAGTTTTGTTTCTATAATAAATGTGAGAAAAATAAGAAGCAGAACACAGTTTACAAAAGTCGGAATAAAAGTATCATCGGCTATGGCGGCAATAATAATCGCATTTTTTCTTTTCGGTGAAATGTCTCTTGAACAAACCGAATTGGATATATGGTTTGCAATGCTCAACGGATTTTCATCAGTGCTTATCATACTCGCTCTTCTTCCAGTTTTAGAGAATCTGTTTTCAAGAACGACAAACATTAAACTCATAGAACTGGCCGACTTCAACAATCCTCTTCTTAAAAGGCTTATGGTTGAAGCCCCGGGGACATATCATCACAGCCTTATGACGGCTTCACTCGCCGAGCAGGCGGCAAGCGCAATAGGCATAAATTCGCTTCTTGCAAGGACATGCGCATACTACCATGACATCGGAAAGCTTACAAATCCGGAATATTTTATAGAAAACCAAAACAATAATGAAAATCCTCATGATAACCTTTCCCCTTCAATGTCAGGGCTTGTTCTCATCTCGCATGTGAAAGACGGCGTAGCTCTTGCAAGAAAATACAAAATAGATCAGGTTATTATTGATGCAATAAAACAGCATCACGGGACTTCTCTTATCCAGTATTTTTATCACAGAGCTCTTGAGCAAAGCAAAGACGTAAACGAACAGGATTTCCGTTATCCCGGACAAAAACCTACAACAAAAGTTTCGGCTATTTTAATGATAGCCGATTCCATAGAAGCTATTTCAAGAACTTTACAGGACACAAGCGCCGGAAAATTAAAAGAAGTAGTTGAAAAAGTTATAAACAATAAATTTACTGACGGACAATTTTCGGATTGTCCGATAACTTTAGCCGATTTGGTTAAGATAGCCGAAAGTATGACCATTACATTATGCGGGATATACCATGCAAGAATTGAATACAAAACAACAGAAAAAAAGTAAAACGTACGAACTTGAAGTTATTTTTAGAGGCTTCAATAAAAAAATGACGCCCATGCTTCAAAAAGCGGCCGATACAGCTTTAAATTATGAAAAAATTAAAAAATGCCAGATAAGTTTCACCATGATTTCCGATCAGGAAATAAAAAAAATGAATAGAAAATACAGAAAAGTCAACAGAATAACCGATGTTATATCTTTTCTGGTTTCCGAAGAATTATTCATGGGAGACATTTATATATCTGCCACCAGACCAAAAAAAAATGCAAAAAAATACGGCTTTACGCATGAGCAGGAATTATGCTATTTGATTATTCACGGAATTTTGCATCTTGAAGGATATACGGATTATGACGCCGAAAATAAATCATTAATGTTCTCCAGACAGGATAAAATATTTAAATGTTTATTTTCTTAGGCTTAATATTTCTTATTATTTTTTTTATGTTATCTGTTTTTTGGTCTGCTTCGGAAATTGCTCTGAACAGTCTTTCAAAATACAGAGTAAAGAAGCTTATTGTTTTAAAAAAGTCCATAGCCACTCCTTTATTAAGATGGCTTGACAGCCCTTATTATCTTCTTACTGTAATTTTAACCGGCAATGTAGTTTCCGATATGGTAATAAGTTTTTTATCAACATCTTTATCCGAATCAATTTTCAGTATGGTTAACAGACATATTCTTGAATTTTTTACATGGATAGCCACAACTTTTGTTGTTTTAATAGTCGGGGAAATTACTCCCAAAATATACAGCAGAGCCAATTCACAGAAAGTCGCGTTGTTTGCAGTACCGATACTTGCAAAGATTGAGCTAATTGCAAAACCGTTTCTTTTCCCGATATTAAAAATTCTTGATATGTTTTATAATAAAAACGAAACAACCGCAGTATATCCTACATTAAGCAAAGATGAAGTAAAATCTCTCATATCAGAAGCCGATAAAGAAGGCGTCTTTGATAAAGATATAAGCGGAATGCTTGAACGTTCGGTTTGGTTTTCCGAAACGCCCGCAGTAAAGGTTATGACGCCGATCTCCGATATAGAATCTGTTAATATTGCCGAAAATGAAGAAAAATTCATAGATATGGTAATTGAAACTTCAAGAAGCAGAGTCCCCGTATACGAGGGTAAAAAAACAAATATAATAGGTTATATACATATTAACGATATTTTTTGGATATGGAAAGAGAACGGCGGAAAATTTTCACAATCATGTATAAAACCGGCTTTTTTTGTGGATTCTGATAAAAAAATAAGCGAACTTCTAAAAGAACTGCAGTCCGGAAGAACGCACATTGCATTTATAAAAGATAAAAAAAACGCTATTATAGGAATGGTAACTCTTGAAGACATTGTCGAAGAAATTGTCGGAGAAATACTTGACGAATATGAATTATAAAAGGATATTATGGCTGTTTTAATTATTAAATTTATTATTTTTCTTTTATTTTTAGTTTTGAACGCATTTTTTTCAGGCGCCGAAACGGCAATAACAAGCCTGACAAATTCTCATATAAGAAGAGCTAAAGAAAAATACAATAAAATATATAAATACATATCATATTGGGAAAAAAATCCCGATGATGTTATAACTACTTTACTAGTATGGATGAATATGTCGGTTGTGGCAGTGGGAGTTATGGCGGCGTCTATTACACTAGATATTATAGCATCCTATAATCTTGACAAAGCCGTTTGGCTGGCAATTTTTTCAGCCATATCAATAATAATAACGCTGATTTTTGCAAATATTCTTCCTAAAACCATAAGCCGTTATAAAGCCGAACAGTATTCCGTAAAAGCTTTACCCGTAATAGTTAAATTAACAGCCGTAACAACGCATTTAAATACTTTCTTGGTTTCAATATCTAATTTTCTTCTAAACATATTCGGAAGAAGAACCGCAGAGCCTCAGTCTATGGGAGCCGACGAAGTTGATTTCCTTTTATCAAATGAAAATGTTTCTCCTTTATCTCTCGGGTCAAGAAAAATTATAAACAGAATTATAGAGTTCAGAAAAACAAAAATTACGCAGGTTATGGTCGCCAGATCCGAAATTTTCGCCGTCAACCTTGATCAGCCTAAAGAGCAGATTATAGAACAAATTATCGCTACGCAGTATTCAAGAGTTCCCGTCTATAAAGGAACAATGAACAACATTATAGGCATTTTAAACGTTAAAGATATCGCAGCCACATGGAGGAATGAAAATTTGTTTACGATTGAAGATATATTAAGACCCGTTTATTACGTTCCGGAAACGGCATATATCAAACAGCTTCTTATAAACTTTAAAACGGGAAGACACCACATGGCTGTAGTTGTTGACGAATTCGGGTCAACAATAGGTCTTGTAACAATAGAAGATCTGCTTGAAGAAATTATAGGAGAAGTATGGGACGAATACGACGTTAAAGAAAAAAACGTCATAAAACTTGAAGACAATGAATATCTTATAAACGCTTCGGAATCAATCGCAAACGTAAACGATGAATTAAAACTGAATATTCCGGAAGATCATTTTTCGACAATAAACGGATGGGTTCTTGAATGTTTCGGATATATACCTAAAGTATGCGAAAAAACAGTTTGGAAAAATTTTGAAATTGAAATTGAAAGCGTTGACGTAAAAAAGATTAAAAGGATAATTTTAAGAATTAAATAAAATGTATTATAATGTTAAAGGTTTAATATTAAACAGCAGAATCTTATCGGAATCAGATAAAATGATTACCGTTTACACATGTAAATGGGGAAAGATTAACGCAGTTGTTCCGGGAGCAAAAAAAATAGTGGCGAAACTTGCGTGCGCCACAGAACCTGTAACCGAAAGCGAACTAATGATTTACCAAACATCAATATACGCAAAACCGACGGTTACCGGAGCAAGGATTTTAAACAACAATACTGAAGTCAAACAGGACTTTAACAGACATATTTTAGCTCTGTATGTAAGTGAAATAAGCGATAAATTTGCTCCTGCGCATATGGAAAATACAAAAAAATATGATTTAATATCAAGGACATGGAACTTGTTGGGAACTTCAAAAACGCCTTTAAGGGTTTTAACGGCTTTT
>JBAYZJ010000008.1:0-21790 GCA_041672565.1 Endomicrobiaceae bacterium | reverse complement strand
GATAAATTAATAATTATCCCCGGCACTGAACCTTTATCAGTCAATATGGCAACTTCTCTGTCAATATCTTTAATGACCGGCAATCTTGGATGTTTTCTTCTGTTCAACATAATGAACCTCTCCAAAATATTTATTTTTTAAATCTTTCTTTCCAGTCCGACAATAATTTCAATGCGTCCAGCGGTTTCATATTATCTATATCCAGCTTATGTAATTCTACCAAAATTTCAGGTTCAATTGAAGTAAAAAGATTAGGCTGAACGTCCTGTTCCAGCTTTGTAAAATTTTTATTCAGATTCTTTTCAAGTCCTCTCAAAATTTCATAAGCTCTTTTTATTACTTTATAAGGAATACCTGCAATTTTTGCGACATGAATTCCGTAAGATTTATCTGCTGCGCCGTCAACTATTTTATGCAAAAATATAACCGAATCATTCCATTCTTTAACGTCAACGCTGGCGTTTATTATACCATTTTCGCTGTTTGCAAGCGTAGTTAATTCAAAATAATGCGTTGCAAATAAAACTTTGGCTCCTTTATTATATTGTGAACAAGAATCAGAAAAAAATTCAAGTATCGCCCAGGCTATGGACATTCCGTCATAAGTAGACGTTCCTCTTCCTACTTCGTCAAGTATGATTAAACTCCTGTCTGTATACTGGTTTAAAATATTTGCCGTTTCAGTCATTTCCACCATAAATGTGGATTCTCCGCCCGCCAAATTATCACCTGCGCCGATTCTTGTAAATATTCTGTCAATTATTCCTATATTTGCATATGAACACGGAACAAACGAACCCATTTGCGCCATAATAATAATCAATGCAACCTGTCTTAAATATGTTGATTTTCCCGACATATTCGGACCCGTTAAAATCATTACTCTTTTTGTCGTTTCATTAAGAGAAATATCATTTGCCACAAAAGATCCGTCTTTCAATATCTGTTCTACGACGGGATGTCTTGCATCTTTTAATACAAGTTCTTTTGAATCATTAATTTCAGGACACGTATAATTGCAAATTACTGCATTTTTCGCAAAAGATAAATATATGTCAAGTTCCGCTATCATTGACGATAAAGCTAATATGTGCTGCGCATAAGCGGCCGTTTCCTGTCTTAAGGATATAAAGAGTTCTGTTTCAAGCCTTATTATCTTATCTTGCGCCGAAATTATCTTTTCTTCAAGAGTTTTTAATTCCTGAGTAATATATCTTTCTGAATTTGTAAGAGTCTGCTTTCTTATGTATGTTTCCGGAACCAAAGGAATATTTGATTTTGTCACATCAATATAGTATCCGAATACGGAAGTATATCCTATCTTCAAATTATTTATTCCTGTTTTTTGTTTTTCCCTTATTTCAAGCTCGGAAATATATTTTTTAGCATCTTTACTCAGAAGCCTCAATTCATCCAATTCCTGAGATACTCCGCTTTTAATAACGTTACCGTCTTTTAATAGAACAGGGGTTTCAGGTTCGATATATTTCTCTATTTTAGATATTATTTCTGTCTGTACTTTCAAACATTCTTTATCATTAAAATAAGATATTTTAGAAAGTTTTTCGCAAACATTATTTATAGTAACCAATGAATCCTTTAAAGAAAGCAGCTCTTTAGGACTAGCTGAGCCGCTGACTATTCTTGAAACGATTCTGTCCAAATCATAGATTGATTTTAAACTTTCTCTCAAGTTTTCTCTTTGCTCTGATTCCTCAAAAAATAATTTTGTTTTTAATTGTCTGTTTCGTATAGATTTAACATCAAGAAGAGGTTTTACTATCCAATCATGCATAAGCCTTGCACCCATAGGAGTAATCGTCGAATCAATTGCAGACAATAAAGATCCTTCCTGTTTCAAAGAGGACAGCGACCTTAATATTTCAAGATTTTTTATTGCTACGGCATCCAGAACCATAAAATCGTTGCTTTCTATGAACCTTATATTATTCAACACAGGAAGGCTTTGCGGCTGATTTTCCTGAATATAACCGAATATTGATCCTACGGCGGATATTATGTCAGGTTTACCGCCGATATTAAAATGTGATACAGACGATACATTCAATATCTTTTTTATTATATTTTCACAATAAACGCTGTCTGAATATATATCCCTTACAGGAGATAGAACTATATCGAATTTTTTAAATATTTTCTGAAGCTGCTCATTTGATGAATTTTGATGAGAAATAATAATTTCATTAGGCTTGTATTTTGCAATTTCATTCTCCAGATTGTAGATATCAGTCCTGTATGTAAAAAAATCTCCCGTAGAAATATCACAAACGGCGACAGAAATCAAATTTGTTTTACTGTCAGGCATTACCGACATAAGATAATTATTTAATTTTGAATCAAGCAGATTATCTTCAAGAACCGTCCCGGGAGTTATAACTCTTGTAACTCCCCTCTTGACAATTCCTTTCCCTGCCGAAGGTTCTTCAAGCTGTTCGCATACGGCTATTTTCAAGCCTGCTTTAATCAGTTTTCTTATATAGTTATTTACGGAATGAAAAGGAACTCCGCACATTGGAACATCCTGTCTTTTTGTAAGAACTACTTCTAAAATAGAATGCGCTTTAACGGCATCATCGCCGAACATTTCATAAAAATCGCCAAGCCTGAAAAACAAAACAATATCAGGATATTGAGACTTTATACTATGGTATTGCTGCATTAACGGAGTCAATTCTTTTTCTTTAGACATATCTGTTACTTTGCCTTTTTTAATTTATAATTACGACAGCCAAAATATATATTTTTTATTACTTTCTATAAACTTTAACATCTTGTATATTCTGTTAATCTTTAAAACATATTTTTTAGTTTCGGCAAACGGCATTTCATCAGAATCATATTCTATAAAAGGATTTTGTATATGCCATTGCTTTACATTTCCAAGACCCGCATTATATGACGCTAAAATTAAATTAATGTTATTATCAAACATTCCTGATAAAATCTTAAGATAATATGTACCAAGCATTATATTTATTTCAGGCTCATATAATATTTCTTCTTTGAAATCATGATATCCTAAATAAAACACCGCAACTTCTTTTCCTGTAGAAGGCATCAGCTGCATTAAACCTATTGCTCCTTTTTTCGACTTAGCCAAGGGATTAAAATTTGACTCGGCTTTTATAACCGATTTAACAAGCAAAGGATCAATACCGTATTCTGTTGAATATTTATCAATTATAGAAGAATATTTGGAAATATTTTTTGTAACCAAATACACAGAAAAAAACGACATGACAAAAAACAAAAAAACTATTGAAACAATTATTTTCAAAAACAACGATAATTTCATAAGACAATATTCCCCGATAAACTGTTCGGCAAAATCCTTGTTACAGACACTTTTACGATTTCTCCCGTATAATCATTCTCAGACGAAAAAAACACTTTCAAATTTTGGCTGTTCCTGCCCTCACAAAAACCGCCGGCATATTTCTCAACCAATACATCAACTGTAGTGCCTGAATACCGTAAATTAAGAGCTTTTGATATTTCATTTGAATCTTCCAACAATAAAGTATGTCTTTGTTTTTTAATGCTTAAAGAGACATTATCTTTTAATTTATAAGCCGAAGTGTTAGGCCTCGGAGAATATTTAAAAATAAACAATCCGCCGAATTTCAAATCTCTGGAAGCATTAAACGTATCGTCAAAGTCTTTATCGGTTTCTCCGGGAAAGCCTATAATAATGTCAGAAGTTATATTAATTTCCGGTATTTTACTTTTAATCTTTTCAAACAATGACTTATATTGACCGTAAGTATATTTTCTGTTCATTGCTTTTAAAATTTTATCCGATCCTGACTGCATAGGCAAATGTATATGCCTGCATATTTTATCATTATTTGCTATTTCGTCTATAAGTTCTTCTGAAAAATCTTTTGGATGATTTGTCAAGAATCTTATTCTTTTGAGATTATCTATCTTTGAAATCCGACGTAAAAGTTTTGCAAACGTAATGCCGTCGTCATTATAAGAATTAACATTCTGACCTAGCAAAATAATTTCTTTAACTCCGGTATCAACGGTTTTTTTTACCAAATCGCATAATTCAGAGCAATTTATGCTGATTTCAGGGCCTCTTACAAAAGGAACTATACAATAAGAGCAAAAGTTGCTGCAGCCTTTCATAATCGTCACATATTGAAAAACTTCTTTAGGAGTTTTTTCCTTATGAACATATTTTAAAGGCACATATTTGCTTATAACCTGTGAAAATTTATCTATGTCTTTTGCTCCCAAAATAAAATCAACGAACTTACATCTTCTATGTATTTCTTTATATGCGTGCTGAGCCATACATCCTACAACCCCTACAATTAAAGCAGGATGTATATTTTTTTGTTCCTTTATTCTGCCAAGAAACGAATAAGCTTTATGTTCTGCCGAAAATCTTACGGAACATGTATTTAATATAACAATATCAGCTTTAGACATATCGGCTGTCTTAACGCAGCCGTGGTCAATTAAATAATCAGATATTTTATCAGAATCATTTACATTCATTTGACAGCCTATAGTTTCTATAAAAAATTTCATATTATTCATTAGCCACTTTTAACAAATATTTGGCATATGCCGAATTAAACATTTTCGAGTTTTCAATCAACATACTTTTATCTATGAATTTCATTCTGTATGCGATTTCTTCAAGACAGCTTACCATTATTCCCTGTCTTTCCTCTATTGTGCGTATAAACAGAGAAGAGTCAAGCAAAGAATTATATGTTCCGGCGTCAAGCCATGCAAACCCCCTGCCGAATAATTGAACCGATAAATCGTTTTGTTCCAAATATATTCTGTTTATATCCGTAATTTCAAGTTCGCCTCTCTCTGAAGGCTTTATTTTCTTGGCGATATTCACAACCTGATTGTCATAAAAATATAAACCCGTAACAGCCCAGTTTGATTTAGGATTGTCAGGCTTTTCAACTATTGATACCGGACATTTATTTTTATCAAGCTCTACAATTCCATAACGATGAGGGTCATCAACATAATAACCAAAAATAGTTGCCCCCTTTTCTTTATTTACGGCGTTTGAAAGCAAGTTCGGCAAGCCGTGACCGTAAAATATGTTATCTCCCAAAACCAAAGAAACATTGTCATTGCCAATAAAATCCTCACCTATAATAAATGCTTCCGCAAGACCGTTTGGATTGTTTTGTTCTTTATAAGATATATTAATTCCCAAACGGGAACCTGACTGAAATAATTCTTTCATTTTAGGCAGAGTTTCCGATGTGGAAATTATAAGGATATCTCTTATGCCAGCAAGCATAAGAACAGACAGAGGATAATATATCATAGGTTTATTATATACGGGAAGCAGTTGTTTTGATACTACAGACGTTATAGGATAAAGTCTGGTTGCTTTTCCGCCGGCAAGAATAATTCCTTTTGTTTCCATTTTCATACCTCTGATAATTGAAAATATTTTATAGTCTTTTTTAAACCTTCTTTTAATTTTACTTCCGGTTTCCATTTTAATATTTTTAATGCTTTGCGGATATCAGGTTTTCTTCTTTTAGGGTCATCTTCAGGGAGAGTTTTATAAACTATTGCTGATTTGCTTGCCGCAAGTTTTACAACCGTCTTTGCGAGTTCATTTAAAGTAATCTCTTGAGGATTTCCGATATTAACGGGCGAATTTTCATTTGACGACAACAGTTTGTAGATTCCTGCGGTTAAATCGCTTACGAAACAAAAGCTGCGCGTCTGCGTTCCTTTTCCGAAAACGCTAATATTTTTATTTTTTAAAGCTTGATTTATAAACGACGGGACCGCCCTGCCGTCATTTGCTTTCATTCTTGGTCCGTAAACATTAAAAATTCTTGCTATTTTTGTGTTAAGCCCGTGAACTCTGTGATAAGACATAATTAATGCTTCTGAAAATCTTTTAGCTTCATCATACATGCTTCTTTTGCCTATAGGATTAACATTTCCCCAATAATTTTCATTTTGAGGAGTAATTAACGGATCTCCGTAAATTTCGCTTGTAGAAGCAAACAGGAATACAGCTTTGTTTTTCTTTGCCAAATTCAAAAGATTTAAGGTTCCTTCCGAACCTGCCAGCAAAGTTTCTATACTGTGTTTTGAATATTCAATCGGACTTGCCGGAGAAGCAAAATGCAAAACTGCGTCCAATTTTTCCTGTATTTTAAAATTTTTAGTTATATCGGCTTTTTTAAATTTAAATTTTTTATTTTTTAAAAGATGTTTAATGTTTTCCTTTTTACCTGTCAACAAATTATCAACGGCTATAACAGAATCCCCTTTTAAAACAAATAAATCACAGAGATGCGAGCCTAAAAAACCTGCTCCGCCTGCAATAAGAATTTTCATTATCTATCCTCAATCCATAAATATTTTTATATTATATAATTTGCTGAAAATTAGTACAATAATTTTTTATGATTTTATTTATTTACTATTGCAGAGGCAATATCAGATAAAATATCGTTGATTCTCGTGTATTGGTCAAGAACATCCATATGAAGGCCCGACGTTTCTATTGATTCCTTTAAATCCGCATGCAATCTTGCTATGTGTTTCTCTTTCAATTTATGAACCGTGTTATGTATTTTATTTTCGGATTCCAATACTTCGGAAGCTCCTGATGAATCGTCATTAACAAACGAGTCTATTATTTTTGAGCAGTTTTCGCATACAAGCTTATGCAAATATTTAATATCATTCAACCCGTCGTCAGAAAAACGCAAATGCCTTTCTATTTTTTCCTGTGATATATACATCAGATTTCTGTGAATAATATCCGAAATTTGCTCAAAATCAGCCACTATGTAAAGTAAATTTATTTCATCTGACGATTGTTCTGTCGTTAATTTGTTCTGTCCTACTTTTGTGATATAAAGAACCGTTTTGTCGGTTATATTCGTAATTTGCAAAGATTTATAAATTATTTTTTCCGCGACGACTTCATGTCTTGTTTTTAAAGCATTAACGGATTCCTTCAATATTTCCAAAACTATCTCTGATAATCTTAAAATTTCGCGTTTAGACAAATCTAGAGCTTTATCTGTTTCCTGTATATATTTATTATCTATAAAAACGGTTCCAAATTGTTCTTGACATGATTTATTAGGATAAATAAATAAAAACAATCTGTAAAATAATGGGATTACAGGCAAAACAATCATCGCCGCAAACAATGTAACAAGAGTATGCGACATAGCAATTTCTCTTGCTATATCATTTGATAAAATAATTTTTCCGGTAAAAAATTTGACAAAGTATATCCATGCAGACTCTCCGTTATACCTTATAAAAGAAATAAACGGCAAAACAAGTAAAACTCCCAAAATTTGATAACTTAAATGCCAAAGCATGACGCTTTTTCCCGATCTCGGCTGATTTATTGAAGCGATAACGGCAGTTATGCAGGTTCCTATCTGCGCTCCGAGACAAATACAAATACCCTGGGTAAGAGAAAGTATCCCCGCCGAAGCCAAAACTATTACAATTCCTACGGTTGCGCCGCTGCTGTGTATAAGAACCGTAAAAAACAAACCAACGCATATTGAAAAAATCGGAGACTGAACGCTTGCTATCATTTCTAACAAATCATTATTCAATGTTATAGGCAGCATGGAATCTGACATTATTTTCATGCCGAAAAAAAGCAGTCCAAAACCGAAAACTGCGTCTCCAAGATCTGCGATTTTCCTTTTTGACGAAAAGAAAAAAGATAAAAAGAATCCGGCAGCAGTTATTATTAAGGCATAATCAACAAGTTTAAATGCCACAAGCTGTCCTGTGATAGTTGAACCTACCGATGCTCCTACGGAAACTGACATTGATTGAAAAAAAGTCAAAACCCCGGCGCTTGCAAGCGTAATCTGCAACAATAAAGTCGCCGTGCTGGACTGGTTTAAACAAGTAATGAATAAACCTGTAAAAAAGCCTTTAAGCCTTGTTGAAGTAAATCTCGTAAGTATCGCCCTTATATTTTGTCCGGCCATTTTTTGAAATGACAAATTTATTCTGAACATACCGAAAAGAAGCAAAGCCGCGCCGCCTAAAATCCCGGCAAGCATTATCAGCATCCAGTTTTTATCCAACACTGAAACAGTAAAATAAATAGGATCGCAAAACACATTTGCATTGACTATAACCGTTATTTTATTTTCGGCTTTTTTGCCGACAATAAGCTGAGCTGACGCATATCCCGCATCATCCGTTAACACGGTATCCGAAATCTGTATATATGATGAATTTTCATTGCCAGGCAAAACAGATGTCTCAACGACTGAAAAATTAATTTTGACATTTCTTAAAGGATTTTTATCAGCATCGACAAGCCTTATGATAAAAGGATGTTTTAAAGCAATACCTCTTATGCCAAGCTGTTTATCTCCGGATATTTTTACCAGAGATATATCCTGAGCAAAGCAAACAACCGCTATAAACAGCAACAAACAAGAGAGTATAAGTTTTTTTATTTTCATTTTAAGGATTTTTTATTAAAACATTTAGGAAGTAACGATTTTATGCTTTCAATTTTAACTTTATTATTTTTATCTTTATAAACTATATCGGCTTTTTGAGAAAACTCGTATATAACCTGTCTGCAGGCGCCGCATGGCGTAACGTCTCCGTTTTCCGAATAAACGGCAAGCGCTTTAATGTTTTTTGAGCCGTTTGAAACTGCCGTAAATAAAGCAACCCTTTCCGCGCACATTGTCAAACCGTAAGAAGCATTTTCAATATTTGTTCCGCAATATACTTTTCCGTCTTCGCACAATACAGCGGCTCCTACTGCAAATTTCGAATACGGACTGTATGAAGATTTTGCCGCCTGTTCGGCAAAAGTCAAAAGTTCTTTATAAATTTCTTTTTTTTCGTTCATATCAAAACTCCGTAATTTTTTTAAATGCCGTAAATCTTTTGGATATTTCTTTTAAAGTCAATGAACTGAGCTTTTCCAAGCTGAAAGATTCAACATTAAAAGATGCCATTATGCTGCCGTAAACCATCGCTTTTTTTAATTCCGAAAAATTTATTTTTGAACATGAAGACAAATACCCGATAAAACCGCCGGCAAAAGTATCTCCGGCTCCCGTCGTATCTTCTACATTTTCCAAAGGAAAAGAAGGAATTGTAAAAATATTTTTTTTATAAAAAAGCATAGCTCCGAATTCTCCTCTTTTTATGACGAGAATTTCAGGACCCATACTCATTATGCGTTTAGCCGATTGGATAATATTATTTTTGTCTGACAGCTGCTTTGCTTCATCTTCATTTATAAGCAGTACATTTATTTTTTTAAAAACAGACTTTAATTTATGCATTTTCGTCGATATCCATAAATTCATCGTATCCAAAGCGATAAATTTAGGATTCTTTACGGAATTTAAAACGTTTTCCTGAATATCAGGATCGACATTCGCCAAAAACAAATATTTTGAATTTTTATGTTCGTTTGACAACACGGGCGAAAAATCTGAAAAAACATTTAACTTTGTGTTTATTGTTTTAGCCTGATTCAAATCGCAAGAATACTTACCGCACCATCTGAAAGTTTTGCCTGAACTTACCGCGAGACCTGAAGTATCTATTTTATGATGGTTTAATAAATGAATATATTCGCAAGGGAAATCAGCCCCTACCACGGCAACTACGGCTGTTTCGGTAAAATATGACGCCGACATGGATGAATACATAGCCGAACCGCCTAAAGCGTCTTTAATCCTTCTCTTATTAGTTTCAACAGTGTCAAGAGCAACGGAGCCGACTATCAAAAGAGACATTTCTCCACCTTTTATTTTGCAAAATATTTATCCAAAAATAAGCTTAAAGACGAATATGCAGGAGATTTTTTGACAGTTTCATGAGCTGACTGTATAACAAACTTAAGAGAATCTCTGCATTCGCATTTTATTTCTCTTTGGGCAAGTTTAGGGATCAAATACTTAATAAGTTTCTTGCAAGTATTGGCATTTGCAGTCATAACATCCATAACTTTTTCAACGCTTACTTCTTCACCTATTTTCCATACGTCATAATCGGTAACAAGAGAAATATTGGCATAGCATATCTCAGCTTCGCGTGCAAGCTTTGCTTCAGGAACAGCGGTCATTCCGACTACGGAAAATCCGTTGTCTCTGTTGACTTTTGATTCTGCTCTCGTAGAAAACTGAGGACCTTCTATACATACGTAGGTTGTTCCGCTGAAATGATGTTCTATTGCAAGCTCCGTAACAGATTTATGTATTATATCTCTTAAATCATTGCAAAATGGATCTGCAAAACCTATATGAGCAACTATTCCGTTTCCGAAAAATGTATTTACTCTGTTTTTTGTCCTGTCAAAAATTTGCTCAGGAATAACAAAATCTTTAGGTTTTATATTCTCCTGTAAAGAACCTACCGCGGTTAAAGCAATAATCTGTTCAACTCCGATTGATTTAAGAGCATAGATATTTGCCCTCACATTTATTTCGGAAGGAAGAATTACATGCCCTTTCCCGTGTCTTGGAAGAAAAGCGACTCTGATTCCGTCTAAAGTGCCTATGGTAATTTCGGACGACGGTTTGCCAAAAGGCGTTTCTATATTTATTTCCGAAATATTCTCAATTCCGCTGATTTCGCTTATTCCGCTGCCGCCTATAACCGCAATTTTAACCGGTTCAATTTTTTTTGTCATTTTTATCTCCTATATTTTTTTTATATCTATTATTGAAACTTGTATAGAATCTCTGTTTAATTCTAAATTAAAAAGAATATCAAATTTATCTTTATACTGCATACTGTGTCTTAAAGCGGCTCCGTGCCAAAATACCGCATTCACGGAATTCCCTCCGTTTTGAGAAATCTTAAGTTTTAAATGCTCTTCAGTCTGTCCTATAACGACGACTTCTTTTAATTCCACGTTTTTTATAAGAAAAACGGGATTAGGGTTAGCGCACCCAAAAGGTTCAAGCAACATTAAATTCCCAAGCGTCTTTTTATTTATATCGGATATTTTTAACTCACAATCAATATTTATTTTCTTAACTACCATATCGCTTGATATTGAACTTTCGGCTATTTCTTCTAAACGCTTTCTTAATTCTTCTATCTTTGAAACCTCAACCGTCAACCCCGCAGCCTGAGAATGTCCGCCGAATTTTATAAGTAAATCTTTAGTTTTATCCAATGCGGATACAATATCAAAACCTTCTATTGACCTGCATGCTCCTACCGCATGCTGTCCGTCTGAAATAAATAATATCGTAGGTCTTGAATACATTTTCGCAATTTGAGAAGCGGCTATTCCAGTTACTCCGTGCGGCAGGTTATCGGCTACTACTATAAAAATTTTATCTTTTTCAACATCACACTGCTGTTTTAATTTTTTTTCAAACTGTTTCACGTTCTCTACTTGCAAAGTTTTTCTTTCATTATTCAATTTTTTTAACTCAAAAAAGAAATCTTCAGCTTTATGTTTATCGTCTGCAAGAAGCAATTCTGCCGATATATCAGCCTTTGACATTCTGCCGGCGGCATTCAAAACAGGAGTTATTGACCATGATATTGTTTTCGCCGATATATTATTTTTATCTTTAAGATATTCATTTATTATGTTATATAAACCTAATCTTTTTGCAGGATTGGCGTTCAAAATTGCCAAGCCGTTTTTTACCAATATTCTGTTTTCACTTATTAAAGGCACTATATCCGCTATGGTGCCGAGCGCAACCAAATCGACATTATTATCAAAAAATTCAGCCATTCTACCGTCATTAATAAATCTTTCTTTTTTATATTTATTAAATATAAAATATGCCGATTCTTTTAAATTATCAAAATGGATATCCGGCAAATCAATAAATTTTATCACGTTATCCAGATTTTTAAAAAGATTATTTTCATATGAAACGATTTTTTTATCTTTTAATAAAGAGTAAAACAGTTTTTCGTTATCATCAGAAAAAGAAAAAGCCGTTTCTTCAATAACAAGTTCATTAACAACTTTTAATATATATGAATTGTAACCGTTATTGTCTTTCTGTAAAGATATAAATAAAATTTCACTATTAAAATCTTTTCCGTATGTATGCATCAGCGCCTGAGATACCTTAAAAGATATGCCGCATCCTGCTAATTCCTTAAATTTATATTTACATGTCGTCTTTTTAGGATTTACAATTGCATAAGCTTCCGGAAGCACGTCAATGGGAGGTTCATGATGATCGGTAACTATAATTTGCATGCCAAGTTCATTTGAATATTGCACTTCCTGAACCGAAGATATACCGCAGTCGACAGTTATTATCAACTTCACATTCATTTTATGATATTTGTCTAACACGGCTTTTGACATACCGTATCCTTCGTCTGAAGGAATATACCATACAACATCTCCGCCCAAAGTTTGAATTGTATTAAATAAAATAACAAGAGAAGTAATACCGTCAACATCCCTGTCTGCATAAATGAGTATTCTTTCCTGCTGTTCTACAGCCTGTTTAATTCTTGTAACGGCCTTATGCATACCGTCAAGCAAAAACGGATTCAAAAGATACTCTTTATCCGCATAAACAAATTCTTTTATTAAATCAATATCGGAAATACCCCTGCCCAATAAAATTTTTATTACTATATCGGGCAAATTTGTCTTTTCCGCAATAGGAGATATTTTTTCTTTATTGAATTCCTGAAGCACCCATTTATTTTGTTGCAATTAGACCCCTATAATATTATATCTTTTACTAATTTTATTTTTTCAGGTTCGGCATCTGAAATATCATATGCCGAAGATACCAAATTTGCCGCCTGCTCATAATCTCCGCAATTATAACGAATATCAGCTATTATTTCGCCTTCTTTAACATAATCGCCTGTTTTTTTATAAACGGCTATTCCTGCCGTATAATCTATAAGGTCATCAGTTTTAAGTCTTCCTGCTCCTACAAGAGATGAAGCTATACCTATATCTCTTGTTTTTATAGAGCTGATAAAACCTGTTCTGCATGCTCTTATATTATAATTATTTTTTGCCTTTCCAAGCAAAGAATAATTATCTATTACATTGACGTTTCCCTTTTGAGATTCTATCATTGCCGCGAATTTATTTAATGCGTCTCCAGATGAAATTTTTTCAACGGCATTTTTTTCAGCTTCATCAATATCGCCTGCCATATCTGTTTGTAAAATTATAATTGCCGACAATTCCATGCATAAATTATAAAAATCATTTTTTATATTGCCTTTTAAAACTTCTATCGTCTGTATAATTTCCAGAGAATTACCTGCATAATTTCCCAAAGGAGAATTCATATCCGATATTACGGCTGACATATTTCTTCCGAATAATCTGCCTACGTTAACCATTTTTAAAGCAAGAGTTTTGGCATCTTTATATGAAGACATAAAAGCGCCGCTTCCTGTTTTGACATCAAGCAGTATATTCTCCGCGCCTTCGGCTATTTTCTTTGACATAATGCTTGAGCATATAAGAGGTATTGATTCAACTGT
Organism: Endomicrobiaceae bacterium; assembly: GCA_041672565.1. Classification (GTDB taxonomy): domain Bacteria; phylum Elusimicrobiota; class Endomicrobiia; order Endomicrobiales; family Endomicrobiaceae; genus Praeruminimicrobium. The sequence goes on along the minus strand of JBAYZJ010000008.1, from coordinate 8,287 downwards.
CGCGGTAACATCGCGCAATGCATACATCTTCTTATCTACCGGAGCAACATCATTTGTCTGTCCTATCATTGCAAACTTATTTTTTTTTAATACCTTAACGAATTCGTCAATTTCAAGATTAACGTTAAAACCCGGAATCGCTTCCAGTTTGTCTAAAGTTCCTCCGGTATGTCCTAAAGCTCTTCCCGACATCATCGGAACATATATTCCGCAGCTTGCAAGAACAGGAGCAATAACGAGAGACGTTCCGTCTCCGACGCCTCCCGTTGAATGTTTATCGGCAGTCGGTCCGTCTAAAAAGCTTAAATCTAAAATTTTTCCTGAATTTGCCATTGCTTGCGTAAGATGAAAAGTTTCCGTATCATCCAAACCTGAAAAAAACACCGACATTAAAAAAGCAGATATTTGATAATCTGCAATTTCAGAACCGTTATAACCTTCTATTAAAAAAGATATTTCATCTTTTGTTAACTTTTCACCGTTTCTTTTTTTATAAATAATATCGTATGCTCTCACTGAATTTCCTTTAAAACATTAACTATTATTTTTTCCATAGAAACGCCTGCTTTTTTACCCAATTTCAAAACATCTTTGTGGTCTAGTTTTTCATCTGATATGCCGCTTGCTTTATTTGATACGTATGCCAGCGCCAAAACATTCATATTCATTTGTTTAGCAGCGATAGATTCTGCCACAAGAGACATTCCCGCAATATCTCCTCCAAGTTTTAAAAATGCCGATACTTCGGCAGGAGTTTCGTAAGACGGGCCTGTAACTGCAAAATACGTACCCTGATGTATTCTTATTTTATTGAGTTGTGATATTTTTATTACTTTCTTTATAAGATTTTTATCATATATATTTGTTAAATCAGGGAATCTTTCTCCGAACGCTTTATAATGTTCGCCTATTAAAGGATTATCAAAAATAAAATTAATATGATCTTTTATCGCAACGATATCGCCGATTTCATATTTTTTGTTAAAAGCGCCTGCCGCACATGTTATTATCAAAGTTTCAACTCCAAGATATTTCATAAGTCTTACAGGATAAGAAATATCTCTCATTGAATATCCTTCATAATAGTGAAACCTTCCGTTGAGCAAAACAACATCGACAGAATTTAACTTCCCGAAAACAAGTTCGCCCTTATGTCCTTCAACAGTCGTTTTTTTAAAGTTTGGAATTTTGTCGTATTTTATAATGTCGGGATTGGTTATTTTTTCCTTTATCCCGGAAAGTCCAGAACCTATAATGACTGCGATTTTAGGATTATATTTTGTTTTGTTTTTTATATATTTTTTGCTTTTATCCAACAAATTGAAAATATTTTCTTTTTTCACAATATATCATCCTTAAAACTTATACCGTTTTTCATCGGAGTAAGCTCAAAAATATCAGCTATCGTTTGGGCTACGTCAGCTAATGTTTTCCTTATACCCAGATTAACATTCTGTTTTAAAATTTTGCCGTATACGAGGAGAGGCACATATTCTCTTGTGTGGTCGGTATGTTTTTTATATGTAGGATCGCAACCGTGGTCAGCAGTAATTATAAGAATATCATCATCAGACATTGCATCAATAATAGAAGGAAGCTGTCTGTCAAAATACTTTAATCCCTGTGCATAAGAATTAACATCTCTGCGGTGCCCCCACAACATATCAAAATCCACAAGATTAGTAAAAATTAAATTTTTATGAAAATGGTCTATATCAGGAGATATATCCTGCTGTCCTCCGGGAAAATACTCCGCCCTTTTAGGTTCTATTATTGAATCTATTGTATATTTTATACCTGTGCTGTTGCCTTTTGTGTGATAAGCTATACTGATGCCGCAATCGTTAAAAATATCCTGAATTTTACCTATCGCGATAACATTGCCGTTTATATTTTTTATTTTATCAAGAACCGTTTTCCCTGTAGGAGATAAAGAATAATCATGTCTGTTTGAAGTCCTTGTATAATTTCCGCTTTCGCCTATAAAAGGCCTGGCTATAACTCTTCCTACGGCATGTTCACCGACTAACATTTCTCTGGCTATTTTACAAATATCGTGAAGTTCTTTAAGTCCGCCGAATTTATCAGGATTTTCATGAGCCGCTATCTGAAAAACGGAATCTGCCGAAGTATAGACAATAGGATATCCTGTACGGCGATGTTCATCTCCTAATCTTTGAATAATTTCAGTGCCGGAAGCGACGCAATTACCCAAAACTTTATGTCCTATTCTTTTTTCAAATTCTTCTATTAAATCTTTTGGAAATCCGTTTGGATATGTAGGAAAAGGTTTTTCTAAAACTAATCCTGACAATTCCCAGTGTCCGGCAGTAGTATCTTTTGCCGGAGATAAAGTCGCCATTTTACCGTAATTGCCTATGATCTTTGACGGTTTGTATCCATAAGGAGAAGGAACTATATTATAAAGTCCCAACGCTCCCATATTTTCCAGGACAAAATCATCATCCATATTTTCAAAAATATGCTTAAGAGTATTGGAACCGGCATCATTATATTTTGCGGCGTCAGGCAGTTCCCCGACGCCTAAACTGTCCAAAACAATTAAAATAATCTTATTTGTATCTGACATTTTTTCTCCATTGCGTCTTTATTAATAAAAACATAAAAATGTCAAACTGACCGTTGAAAAATTACTTTCTTTTCAATACATTTTTAACTGCTGCGACTATATTAACATCCTTTAAACCGTACTTAGCAATTAAATCGGAAGGTTTACCTGATTCTCCGAAAGTATCATTTACTGCGACAAATTCCATAGGAACAGGGAAATTCTTAACTATAACCTCGGCGACTGCCGATCCGAAACCTCCGAATTTTTGGTGTTCTTCAGCAGTTACGACCGCTCCGCATTCTTTTGCAGCATCAATAACAGCTTTTTCGTCTATGGGTTTTATTGTGTGTATATTTAAAACTTTTGCTTTAATTCCTTCTTTTTCAAGAATCTCTGCCGCAGACAGAGCTTCATAAACCATAGAACCGCAAGCCATAATACAAACATCTTTTCCTTCTTTTATTACCTGAGCCTTGCCGATTTCAAAAGGAGTTGATTCATCTGTTATAACGGGAATATTTTCCCTGCCGTATCTGATATAAACAGGTCCTTTATAATATGCTGCCGCCATAGTTGCTTTTTTAGTTTCAACAGCATCACAAGGGACAAGAACCGTCATATTAGGTATACATCTCATTATGGCAATCTCTTCCAAAGCCTGATGCGTAGCCCCGTCAGGCCCGACCATAAGCCCTGAGTGAGAACCGCCTATTTTAACGTTTAATTTTGAATAACAAATTGTAGTTCTTATTTGTTCCCAAGGTCTGCCCGAAGCAAAAACGCCGTAAGTCGAGACAAAAGGAATAAATCCGGAAATTGAAAGTCCTGCAGCCATGCCTAGTAAATTTGATTCGGCAATTCCGACATTTGCAAATCTGTCAGGAAATTTATCCTGAAAGCCGTTAATCGCAACAGATGATACCGTGTCTGCTCCCAAAACAAAAATTTTATCGTCTTTAGCTCCAAGCTCTACTAAAGCTTCTCCAAAGCCGAATCTTGTCGCTTTATTACCAAAAACCTTAACCATAAATGTTGTCCTTTTTATTTAAAAAATTAAATTTAAAATTAAACAGCCGCGTCTATTTCTTTAAAAGCCTGTAATAATTGTTCTTTAGAAGGGGCTTTACCGTGCCAATCGGCATTATTTTCCATAAAAGACACGCCTTTCCCTTTTACGGTTTTTGCAATTATTACGGTAGGTTTTTCTTTATTTAATTTTGCCCGCGCGTATGCGTTATCAACTTCCTCAAGATTATGTCCGTCTATAGAAATTACATTCCAGCCGAAAGATAAATATTTATCTGTTATCGGTTCAATGTTTAAAACTTTATCAACCGGACCGTCAATTTGCAGTCCGTTGCAATCAATTACGGCACATAAATTATCAAGTTTAAAATGAGATGCTGACATTGCCGCTTCCCAAATAGAACCTTCCTGCTGTTCTCCGTCTCCCATAAGGACATAAACTCTGTTATCTCTCTTTAAAGTTTTCATTCCTTTTGCGACACCGGCGGCTATTGAAAGCCCGTAACCTAAAGAACCCGTAGAAATTTCTACCCCGGGAATGTTTTTATCCTTTGCGGGATGTCCCTGCAAACGGCTTCCTATTTTTCTTAATGTACATAATTCATCTTTTGAAATACATTCCATCTGCGCTAAAACAGAATATAAAACAGGACAGACATGTCCTTTTGACAATATAAAAAAATCTCTCGCAGGATCATTGAAATTTTTCGGATTAATTTTCATATGATTAAAATATAAATCAACCATTAATTCAACTGAAGATAAACTTCCTCCGGGATGTCCTGATCCCGCTTGTTCCAGCATTGTTAAAATATCTTTTCTAACTGACGCTGATATTATTTTTAAATCAGCTGTTTCCATTTGCTTCCCCCATTTATTTTGTAAAATCCGCTTTCATTTTGGAATACAATTCTATTTTTTCTATTATGCCTAAAAAAACTATCGAAACATGTTCAAGGACTTTTATATCGGATTCATTGAAATCCAGTCCTATTTTATTAACTGCAACAATTACAGCCGGAACTTTATCGTCTGCTTTTGAAGGCGAAAATATTGCAGAGTTAACATTTACCTTTTCCAATAATTCCGGACAAGATATTTTTAATTCTTCCCTATCCTGAACAATAAAAGATTTTTTATTCAGAACTATTTTATTAAAAATATTTTTATCGGCATTCTTCGCTTTTATTATATCATAAATTCCAAAAGAACCGGATATTGAAATAAATTCGTTCTTAACAGCACTGTACATAAAAATACCGGCCGTTTCAACGGATAAGATTTCTTTCGTTTTTTCTATAATATATTTTGTAATGTCTTCCATATCAAATTTTGCCGAAGCATAAGCGGATATGTCTGAAATGGCTTTAATATCCCTTATCTTTTTAATAAGCATAGCATTTGTCTGTATCAGTTCTTTGGAAGTCATTTGTATCTCTGTTTCTAGTTTTCTGTTAGCATCTTTAACCCTTTTATAATCCTGGACATGAATTATTAAAGCCGACAAATATCTGCAGACTATTGTTATGGTATCATCGGTATCGTTATCAAGACAATTATTGTTTTTCAGATTAATGCTTAAAACTCCTATGCAATTATGATTTTCATCTATCAAAGGAATGTTCATCTGCATAACTATATTTTCATCACTCAAAACATCATAAATATCTCTGGGCAGCAAAGAAACATCATGAATTGTAACAGATTCGCATTTTTTATAACATTGAAAAATAGGACTGTTGGCATTCATTGATATTGATTTTATCTCCTGAAGCGAAAATCCGCTTTTTGCCACTATTTTCAACTGACCGTCTTCCGAAGGCATAAAAAGCGCGCATAAAGAATTATCAATCTTTCTTTGTATTATATTAAATATCAGATGTATCGAATGAGTAAGCTCCAGATCGGAAGTTATTACGCTTGTTGCCGAAAAAAGAAGTTTCATAGTAGTACTTATATCTATAACTTTTGTATTTAGTTTCTTCAAATCAGAAAATAAATCTTTCCACATTCCTTTTTCAGGAAGAAGAGCTTTTATTTCCGAATTTGATTCTGAAGATATCCCGTTTATTATTTTTGTCATCTGCTCAAACGGATAAATTATATATTTAGTGACATATGCGTAAGACGCTAAAACAAGTATTAACAAAACAACCATCGTGGAAGCAAAAAAAGCAATGAGGAGATTATTGTTAAAAACGACTTTGTTTATCAAATTATAAGAGGGACAAATTTTTATTCTGCCGACAATTATACCGTCTTTTTTCACAGGATAAGAAAATTTAAAAAAAGACAACAGAGTTTCTTTACATTGTAAATTATTAAGATAATAAAATTTTTTATCATTATTTGATACGGACAAGTTAAATATATCTTTGCTTTTTTTAAAATCTTCAAAAAAAGACTCAACTTTATCTTCGGCAAAATCTTTAGTCACAAGCTCAGCCAAAATTTGTTTTGAGTTATGTATAGACGGATAAACTGTTTTTTTCAGTTCGTTGTTAAAAAACTCATACAAAAACAAAAACCATAAGAAAAAAAGAATTGTAACAAATAAAAATAACAGCAGGATATGTTTTATTATTATTTTTTTCATTGTTTTTTTATTAAATTAAGCGATTTTGAACTGCCTATTCTGCTTGCACCGGCTTTGATCATATCTTCAGCCTGTTGATAAGTGCTGATTCCGCCTGAAGCTTTAATTTTAACATTATTTTTCAGTAAAGATTTGAACAAAGAAATATCTTCGACATTTGCTCCCGAAGGCGCAAAACCTGTCGACGTTTTTATAAAATCAACTTTGTTTTTTAAGATTATCTTAGCAATTTCCGTCTTCTCTTCTTTTGTCAAATATGCTGTTTCAACTATTATTTTTAAAATTTTCCCGGATGTAGTTTTTCTTAAAGAGCTTATTTCTTTATCGATAAAAATAAAATCTTTAGATTTAACGGCAGAAATATTAATAACGGCGTCAATTTCATCCGCACCGAATAATATAGCTTCTTTTGCTTCAACAATTTTAGTTAGATAATGGTTATATCCCAACGGGAAACCTACAACCGTACATATTTTAATATCTGTTTTAGCAAGAGCTTTCTTACAGCTCTCGACAATATACGGAGGCACGCATACGGAATAAAAGCCGTTATCAGCCGCTTGTTCACATAATTTTTTAAAATCCGAAAGAGACGCTGTAGGAGACAATAAAGTATGATCTATTATACCCGCAATATTTACCATTTATATTTTACCGTATATGTTATATTTTTTTCACCTTTTGCAGGCACCTTTACTTTAAAAACAATCGTTTGTGAATCTTTTTTTACATATTTATCCGTAGAAGACAGGATATTCCAATTTGACCACCGGCATAAAGGCTCTGAAACTTCCGCTGATATCTCTTTATCTTTTGAATTTTTCAAAGTAATTAAAAATGTTTCTTTAGTATATTTATCTCCTGTTTCAAATTCTGTTTGAACTCTGTCGCCAACAACATCAAAAACATCTCCCAATTTTAAACTTATCAATTCATTTTCAGGAGTATGATCTATAGCATCTTCTCCTATAAATTCTATATTACCGCCGTCATTTTTATAAACTCTCATTTCCCCTTTAGGCAAAGGAATTCCCAAATTTGAAGATTTATTGTTTTTAAATTCAATATTTGCACTTACTTTTTTATTTGCCTGCTGCCAAAAATCCTTTGTAGTTCTGCTGTATTTGTTAAAAACAAAATTATTTATCATACTTCCTTTGTATATATATTTTTTATTTACCGGAACAGACTGAGCCGAAGCAAATTGTATTTGTTTTTTTTCGTCATTTTCCAGGGTAATTTTCCTGCCGAGCTCATACATATGATATTCAAAAAAAGATTTTTCCTTAAAAGAAGATTCATTAGCGGCATCAAAAGAAGCGGACTTTGACATAAACACGCCTCTTGTACCGATGTTATTCCTTAAGATATTCACATCGCCGGCAATCAATTTTAAATTTGCATCCTTATAAACCGTACCTGATAAATTATTTACCGTAAACCATGCATTGACATCCATCTTATTATCATTTTTATCAAGAACTATTATATAATCAGATACCCAGGACAATCCTGCAGTCTGATATGTAATTTCTAACTGTTTTTTACCTGAAATTTTACTGTTCACAAGCCAGGAAAGAGTCGGTTTTAATCTTATTCCTTCAGGTAATTCCGTAATGGAAATTTCACCCTGCGGATTAAGAATAATTTTATTGTTATACTGTACGACAATTCCGCCGTTTACAGCTAAAAGTTTTGCCGAAATTTTCTCTTTTGAAGAATATTTTTCTATTTCTATATTGTTTCCTATACATTGCTGTAAAAGTTTATTTGGATTCGGCAAATCAAAATCGAAAGTCTGCTCATATATTTGAATCTTATCGGCATCAGATAAAAATTTCGGCAAAACGCTTGCAGGATCTATCTTTGAAGAAACGTCATCAAATTCAATTTTTTGTTCGCCTTTCGACAGAACAACTTCTTTAACATCTCTTATTAAAGCCAAATCATCGTTATATACGGTAACAGACGCAGCAAAAGCAAATTTAACAAAAAACGATACAAATACTAAAGAGCAAAAAAATATTTTCATAATTACTCCCCTTTGTTTGACTTTTGAGGCGGAAAAGATTTCAGTATATTTTTTACTGCTC
>JBAYZJ010000007.1:0-21949 GCA_041672565.1 Endomicrobiaceae bacterium | reverse complement strand
CGAAATTGCATTGAATCTGATAAAAGAATACGCAACAGGAAAATAATATTTTAAAGCAAGATGTTTGTTTAAGATAAATTTAACAGAAATATTTTAACTGCAACGAAGAATTTTGAAAACCTTACATACATATAAATTTACTTTATTTTAGTGTGTCGCGGTTAAAAAATTCTTCGTTTTGCATAATACCTTAAATTTTTAAAGAGGTAAAATGACAGAACCTTCAATAGTTGTTTCATCTGCATCGAATGTTATGACAGCTATGGATATTTTTCAGCAGGTAAGTTCTTTTTATGAGATTTCATGGAATCATTTAATAGTTTTTTCAGGTGTGGCTCTTGCTATTGTAGGCATTATAATTCCTGTGATAATTTCTTACATACAAAATAAAACTATTAAGTGTACGGAAGATGCGATTAAGTTTCAAATTGCGGAACAGAATAAACAGTTGGAAAATCAGAGAAGAGAATATCTTTTAAAATTAACAGAACAGGAAGAAGTTTTTATTCAACAGATTTCAGAACAGAAGAAAATTTTTGCGGATAATCTGCAAAAACAAGAGAAACTTTTTAAAGAACAAATAGATATACAGGCGAAAAAAACACATTCTATCGATTTAAAATTTCATGGAATAAATGCCCGTTTTTGGCATATGAATTGTGTACAAAATTTACAAGAAAAACCTGCATATTCAATAATATATGCTTCTGCTGCGGTATTGTCTTATAAAGAAGCGGGAGAGTATGCGGATATTGTTATGTTTGCGCCTGCAGTTAAGAATATTTTGTTAAACAAGATTAAACGGGACGATGTGTCCGGAGATTTAAAATCCGCTATAAAACAAATAATAAGTATTTTTAGCAGCGTACCTTCAAATATAGCCGAAAAAAGCTCCGGTTTTCTTAAAGACCTTGCGGAGATTCGTAATTTTTACGAATCTGTCAAATAAAAATAATTGACAATAAAAATGGATATTTAGTAATATTTGAATGATATAAATAAGATGTTTAACTGTTTAACAGTTTATTTATATCTTTTTTTTGTTTTCAATGAGTGAGTGAATATTAATTAGGAGGAAGTAACAGTATGCATATATTGGTTTGCATCAAACAGGTACCGGGTACGACTAATGTTCAGATAGATCCTGAAAAAGGTACTTTGAAAAGAGAAGGCGTGGAAGCCGTTATAAATCCTTTCGATGAATATGCAATTGAAGAAGCGGTCAGATTAAAAGAAAGAATCGGCGGAACGGTTACGGTTATAACAATGGGACCTCCTCAGGCTGAATCAGCTCTGAGAGAAGCAATCTCAAGAGGAGCCGATAACGCAGTGTTGGTCGGCGACAGAGCTTTTGCCGGTGCTGACACATGGGCGACGTCATATGCCTTGTCGTCCGCTATTAAAACAATAAAAGATTTCGGAGTTATATTTTGCGGTAAGCAGGCTACCGACGGAGATACTGCTCAAGTCGGTCCGTCAGTCGCTGAAATGCTGGATATACCCCACATAGCGTATGTTAAAAAAATTGAAGAAATATCTGAAACTTCAATGAAAGTCGAAAGAATGATGGAAGACGGATACGATTTAATAGAAACTCCTGTTCCGTGTTTGATAACCGTCGTTAAAGAAATAAATACTCCGAGAGTTCCGTCTCTAAGAGGTAAAATGGCGGCAAAAAAAGCGGTTATAACGCAATTGAATGCCCAGACAATAAATGCAGATACGACAAAAACCGGTCTTGCAGGTTCTCCGACGCAGGTTAAAAAAATATTTACCCCTCCTCAGAGGCAGGGCGGAGAAAAATTTACCGGTGAACCGCAGGTGATTGCGGCGGAACTGGTAAAGAAATTGTTGGGCAGCGGGATTATTAACTAGGAATAAAACGGGAGATAGAAATGGCAAATAAAATAAATGTATTAGCTGATAAATGTGTGGGATGCGGACTTTGCGCAAACAATTGCCCTTTCGGAGCAATCAGTATGCAGGAAAGACCTGACCATCCGAGAAAATTTAAATTGGCTGTTATAGATGCAAATAAATGTACTTTCTGCGGAGCTTGTATAGAAGCCTGCAAAACTTTTAAAGCTATTGAAATGCATAAAGAAGAAGTAACTTCAGGCGTGGATAAATCTTTGTACAGAGGCGTATGGGTTTACGCCGAGCAGAGACACGGAGAAATTTCTTCTGTCGTTTATGAACTTTTAAACCAGGGTTCCGTTCTTGCAAAAGCATTACAGGTTCCTTTAAGCGCAGTTTTGATTGGTTCAAATATAACCGACAAAGCCCAGGATTTAATAGACAGAGGAGCCGATAAAGTTTACGTTTACGACGATCCTGTTTTTATAGAATTTCAGGATGATCCTTACAGCTGTATTTTGACAAGTCTGATAGAAAAAGAAAAACCCGAGATAATTCTTATGGGCGCAACAAATATAGGCAGATCTTTTGCTTCAAGAGTCGCAGCAAAAATTTATACCGGATTGACGGCTGATTGTACGGCTTTGGATATAGATTTGGAAACAAGAAATCTTTTGCAGACAAGACCTGCTTTCGGCGGAAACATTATGGCCACAATTTTAACTCCTAGACACAGACCTCAAATGGCTACCGTCAGACATAAAGTTTTTAAAGAAGCAAAAGTCGAAAAAGGAAGAAAAGGCGAAGTTATCGTCAATAAAGTTGATGCTTCAAAAATAATCAGCAGAACGAAATTTTTAGGTTTTATTAAAGATGCAAGCGCTTCAGTTAATATTTCTGATGCGGATATTATTGTTTCAGGCGGAAGAGGATTGGGAAATCCTGAAGGTTTCAAGCTTATAGCTGAATTAGCCGAACTTTTAGGCGGCGCAGTCGGCGCATCAAGAGCGGCTGTTGATTCAAACTGGATTCCTTATTCTCATCAGGTCGGACAAACCGGAAGAACGGTAGCTCCTAAAGTTTATATAGCCTGCGGTATTTCAGGACAAATACAGCATATGGTCGGTATGAGTTCATCCGATACCATTATTGCAATCAATAAAGATAAAGAATGTCCTATGATGCAGATGGCTACATACTCAATGGAAGGCGATTTATACGAGATAATTCCTGAGATAATAAAAGAAATAAAAAAAACCAGGTGCTCTATATAAATTACAGATAAATAGCTTTTGTTAAAATGTCACAAATATTTTAAGATATAGTATAAATATTTGTGGCATTTCGCATAAGCGGGCAAAGTTAAAAAGACTTTTAAAATAAAACGCATTTTAGTTGTTTAAAAAAAATTTTTTTGGTAGTATATTACATATCATCGGTTAACTTACCGGTGATGTATTTAAAAAGGAGAAGTGGAAAAAAATGAAGAAAGTTTTGTTCGTGTTGTTTTGTTGTACGGTTTTTGTAATCGGTTGTAAAAAAGCCCCTCAGGAACAGGTTGTTGAGACGGAACAAGTAGAAGTTACGACTGCAGCTCCGACAGATGTCTTAATATCTTCCAGCAGCGTCGATATCTCTTCCGTTACACAGTCTCAGGGAGAAACAACGGCTGTAGTTTCAAACGATGTATTGATATCATCTGATGTAGCAACATCAACAGACACGGCGGCAGTAGAAGTCAGCACAGAAGCAGTTCAAGGAGAAATAAAATAAATGAAAAAAGTATTGTTTTTAATATTGTGTTGTGCAGTATTCGCAATAGGATGCAGCAAAGCCGTAGAAGAACAGCCTGCAGCAGCAACAGAAACTATGGATCAGCAGGCAACGGAAGCTGTATCAGATAATGTGGCAGTATCAACCGAAGCAGCGGCAGCAACAGACGTAGAAACATCAACAGTTACGCTTTAATTTTAAATTGATAAGAGGAATAAATAAATGAAAAAAGTATTGTTTTTAATATTATGTTGTGCAGTATTCGCAATAGGATGCAGCAAAGCCGTAGAAGAACAGCCTGCAGCAGCAACAGAAACTATGGATCAGCAGACAACGGAAGCTGTATCAGATAATATAGCAGTATCAACCGATACTGCAGAAAATGATGTAACATCAAGTACAGACACAATCTAAATCTTAAGGGGTAAGTAATGAAGAAAATTTTATTCGTGTTGTTTTGTTGTACAGTTTTTGTTATAGGTTGCGGCAAAAAGCAGGAAGAACCGGTTCAGGATGAAGATTTTGCTGTTGCCGATACGCAACAACAAGAGCAAGAGACAGAGAAAGAAGTTATTAATCCGATTGATAATATACCTCCGGCCGATCCTGTCGCTTTGGCAAAAATAGACAACATAAGCGAAGAAACAGTCCAGAAAGATATAGATGATGATTTAAATTCTTTCTCCGCACAGGAAAAAGAAGTTTTTATTATGGGTTATAAAGCTGATAAGAAAGCCGAACAGCAAATGTACAAGGAAGCAATAGACGATTATACAAAAATATTAGCTATTCAGGAAAATCCTTGGACATACGGAAGAAGAGGCACAGCGAAAAAAGCAATAGGAGATTTTGCCGGCGCAATGGCTGATTTGGATAAAGCTATCTCTTTCGGGGATACTGTATCTTGGATTTATACCGAAAGAGCTGATTTAAAAGCAAGATTAGGAGATAAACAAGGTGCTATTGCCGATTATGAAGCATCGTTGAAAGATAAAGAAGCGTGGAAGTATGAAAAAATAGCAGAACTTAAAAAAGAGCTCGGCGATACTGCCGGTGCGGAAGCTGCTATGAAAAAAGCAAAAGAGCTTGGTAAATAAGAAAAATAAGTTATTTTTTTTGTTTGAAATATGATTTTATTTACAGGAGATGTCAATGAAAAAACTTTTGTTTATGTTGTTATGCTGTACAGTTTTTGTTATAGGCTGCGGGAAAGATGATGCTTCTCAGATAACAGATGAAACAGATCAAATGGAATTTTCCGAACCAGTCTCAGGAGTTACTAATGATTCTGTAGCTGAACAAAGCGCGGCTGAAGGTAAAAAAGCTTTGGATACGGATAAAGATTATGCAAAAGCGGTTGAAGCGTTTACAAAATCTTTGGAAGCTAAAGAAGCCGGCTGGGTATATGCTGACAGAGGAAGAGCTAAAGTTATGCTGGGCGATAAAGAAGGCGCAATGGCTGATTTTACAAAAGCTATAGAATTAGAAAAGAGAGATATTTACTACGAATGGAGAGCTAATCTGTATACGGATATGGGAAATGCCGAAGCGGCTCGCGCAGACCAGGCGGAATTTGAGAAGTTGCAAAAGGAATCAACAGCAAATTAATCTGCGAATATAAATTCAATTAAAAAAGCTCCACAATTAATTTTGTGGAGCTTTTTTTGTCCAAAAATGTTTATATCTTTTCTAAATAATGTATAATAAACGGTAAATATATATATGAATAAGGATACTAAAAAACATATGGATTTTTTCGGGACGGACGGCATCAGGGGACAATCAAACAAATTTCCGTTTGACAACAGGACTGTTTCTCTCGTCGGTTATGTTTTGGCAAAAAATACGCCGTCAGCCGGCAGGGAAATTTTAATCGGAAGAGATACAAGGGCATCCGGCTTAAGAATTTTTAAAGCATTGCAAAAAGGCATAAACGCCGCAGGCGTTAAAGTTGTCGACTTGGGCGTTATACCGACGGCGGCAGTAGCTTATTTGTTAAAACACAACAGTTATCAGGCAGGCATAGTTATTTCCGCATCGCATAATCATTATACTGATAACGGAATAAAATTTTTTAATTCCAAAGGAATGAAACTTGCCGATGCTGTCGAAGCCAAACTTGAAAAAGAACTGACAAAATATATAAATGAAAAAAAAGAGTTAAATATAACAAAAAAAATTAAAAATGTTTCGGGAAAGAATCTCGCTAAACAGTATCAAAATTTTTTAGTTTCTCTCCTTTCTGAAAACTCTTTGAAGAATAAGAAAATAGTTATAGACTGCGCAAACGGAGCTTCTTATAAAGTCGCGCAGCAGGTTTTAAAAAAATTGAAAGCGTCCGTTATCGTTATAAATGATAAACCGACGGGCAAAAATATAAATCTTAACTGCGGAGCTTTACATCCGGAAGTCGTTGCGAAAGCCGTTAAGAAAACAAAAGCTTTTTGCGGATTTGCTTTTGACGGAGATGCTGACAGGGTTATTGCGGTGGACGACAAAGGAATCGTCAGAGACGGTGATTATTTTTTGGCTGTAACGGCTAAACATTTAAAAGAAAAAAAGAAATTAAAAAATAATACTCTTGTAGTAACCGTTATGGCGAACCTTGGTTTGATTAAAGCTATGGAAGAGTCCGGAATAACTACGGTTGTAAGTAAAGTCGGCGACAGATACGTATATGAAAATTTAAAAAAGCATAAAGCAATACTCGGCGGCGAACAGTCGGGACATATAATATTTAAAAATCTGCTTGATACGGGCGACGGAATGATCAGCGCTCTTCAGCTTTTAAAGATTTTAGTTTCTGAAAATAATACTTTATCTTCTTTATGTTCTTCGGTAAAAAAATATCCGCAGATATTGATTAATGAAAAAGTCGCAAAGAAAATTCCCGTAAAGGATTTAATCAAAACATCAAAACTCATAAACGGCGTAGAATCACAATTAGGAGATAACGGCAGAGTTTTGGTCAGATATTCAGGCACTGAGAATCTTTTAAGAGTTATGATAGAGGGGCAGGATAAAGCGGAAATAAAAAAAATGGCGCAGAATATAGTAAATTCGGCAAAACAGGAAATCGGCAGGTTTTAATTTTTGATTCTATTGCGCAAATTAAGACAGAAGGTAAAAGAATGATAAAACTCGGAGTAAATATTGACCATGTTGCAACATTAAGGCAGGCAAGAAAAGAAGATTTCCCAAGTCCGCTTAAGGCGGCGTCAGTCTGCGAAAAAGCCGGAGCCGATTCAATTACGGCTCATTTAAGAGAGGACAGAAGACATATTCAGGATAAAGATATTTTTGAATTAAAAGAATCTTTAAGAACAAGGCTTAATTTTGAAATGGCGGCTTGCGATGAAATTGTGCAGATAGCCGTTAAAGTTCAGCCTTATTCGGTTTGCATCGTTCCTGAAAAAAGACAGGAAGTTACCACTGAGGGCGGGTTGGACGTCGCATCACAAAAAAAATCTTTGTCGGAAACGGTTAAAAAATTAAAAGATGCAGGTATAATAGTCAGCATGTTCATTGACCCTGAAATAAAGCAGATAGAAGCATGCGCTGATATTAAAGCCGATGCAATAGAAATTCATACCGGCAAATATGCATGTTTATTTAAAGAAAATTCCGCAGTCTTAAACGTAGAACTTGAAAAAATCAAACAGGCTGCCGGATTTGCCGCTCAGCACAATCTTATTTTCAATGCGGGCCACGGTCTTGATTACCAAAACGTTTCGCAAATCTGTGAAATAAAAAATCTTAACGAATTGAACATAGGTTTTGCAATTATGGCTAAAGCGTTGTTTGACGGAATGGAAAACGCCGTCAGAGAAATGAGGCAGATTTTGTTGAAATATTAATGCCTCTGCTGTTTTTTTTGATTTATTATAATGATAATATCTGATTAATATTTATGTGTTATCTGTTCATATTATATTTTTCAGCAATCTGAATAGACAAAAACTTCTTTCTTTTAAAATTTTGACGGCAAAAAGTCCAAATTCTAATTTGAGTTTTTGAACGCCTGATATTCCGGAAAGCATGTTGATTAAATAAATAAAATGTTTTTTTACGGTATTTAGTAACTCTTGTTTTCTGTCATATGAAACATTTTTTGAGATCTTCCCTGTAAGACGTAAAAATCCGTCAATATATAAATTGTTTACAGAATAGTCATTAAAATTTCTTTTTAGTAGTTCTTTGGTCAAAGTAATATAAGACTTAAGACTTTCAATCCTCAGTTGCCCGTTGTTGCTTGTCAAACTTGATATTTGTTTTCTGTAAACATATAATTCTTTGTCTGCAATAACAATTTTTTGTGCATATAAAAAAGCCATAACGTTAAAAGAAAAATCTTCTTCTATTTTAATATTTTCAAAAAAATAAATTCTATTGTTTTTTATAATATCGGTTTTATATAACTTGCACCATACAGATCTTGATGTGTTTGCGATTTTAAAAATAACTTGTATGTTTCTGCAGTTTTTTGATGATGCGTTATTATAAGTAGAGTTCATTTTTTTTGAATTTGATTCTTTCTTAAATACTTTGTCTGTATTGTTGTATATTACATGGTGTCCAACCGTAATATCTGCATTATTATCAATTGCAGATGTGTATAGTTTTTCAAGATAATCTTCAGAAATCCAATCATCGGCATCAACAAAAGTTAAATAGCGTGCTGAAGCAGAATTTAATCCGGCATTTCTTGCCGCCGATACTCCGGAATTAATGTTCGTAATGATTTTAAATCTTTCATCTGTATCTG
Source organism: Endomicrobiaceae bacterium (assembly GCA_041672565.1). GTDB lineage: Bacteria > Elusimicrobiota > Endomicrobiia > Endomicrobiales > Endomicrobiaceae > Praeruminimicrobium. Next base: position 13,554 of record JBAYZJ010000007.1, on the reverse strand, counting down.
AATATTTTTTTAGGATTTTCAAAGAATTATCCGTTGAAGCGTCATTTATACAGATGCATTCAAAGTCTTTGAATGTTTGGGTGCTTACGCTCTCAAGACATTGTTTTAAATATTCTTCAGCGTTATATACGGGTATTATTATTGATATTTTCGACATATGTCCTTTAAATAATAATGGATTTTTCTAAAATTGATTATATACGAATAAAGATGTTATGTCAACTTATGGATGGTATACAATAACTTCTTATAAATAGTGTGAAAGTTATTTCAAAAATGTGAAAATAAACATATATATCGGGGGTATAAATGACTGAAAATATATATATGCTTATAGGAAGAAGAATAAAAGAAGAAAGGCAAAAGCGCGGATTAACTCAGGAAGAGCTTGCTGTTAAAGCTCATATAGGAACAAAATTTATCGGCAATATAGAAAGAGGAGTAAGCAAACCAAGCCTTGATACTTTTATTAAAATAGCAAAAGCCCTCAATATATCCTGCGATTTATTGATTAGCGAAGATAAAAATAAGAAAAAACGTTACAAAAAACCGGTTTCAAAACATCTTGAATATCTTGTATCAGAATTCCCGGGAGATGAACAAAACCAACTTGTAAAAGTTATAAAAGATATCCGCAAACTGACTTTAAAAAAATAATATTATCAAACTTATTATTGGGATGATCTCAGCTTTTTTATGATGCTGTCTCTTGATAGAATTCCTTTTATCTGTTTGTTTCTGTTCGTTACCGCAATGCTTTTTATCCCGTTCATATGAAGGAGAAATAATGCTTTGTACAAATCGTCTTCCTGTGTTATAAAAAACGGTTCGGGATTCATTACGGCTTCAATGTCGGCGTTAGGAGAATTTCCCCGCAGCGTGTAATCTTCAAGGTCGTCTTTTGTTATTATCCCTGCAAGTTTATTTTTTTTGCCGACGATAGGCAGAATATCATAAGCGCTGTTGTTAAACATTTCAAGAGCTTCTTTTATTGTGGTTTTTAAATGAATTTTTTCTATATTTTTGTCCAAAGCGTCAATTGCCTGTATTTTTGTCAAAATGTTTTTCGCTTTTGAAGGAGTGTCCTGTTTTAAAATTAAGGTTGAATATACCGGAGCGTGATTAAGTTTTTCGGCCACCAAATCTGCTATTGCGACGCTGAACATTACCGGTAGAATGTTATGGTAATCTCCTGTCATTTCAAATACCATCACTACTGCGGTTATAGGCGTTCTTGCTACGGCGGCAAGAAAAGCTCCCATGCCGACAATTGAAATGGTAACCATATCTATATGCAGCCCGAAATAATTTGATGTTACACCGAGGGCATACCCGAGAAAAGAACCCAGCATCAGCATAGGAAGAAAAATTCCTCCGGCGGTTCCTGAAGAGAAACAAAAAGGAGTTATAAAAAACTTGCCTGCGAAAATTAAAATAATCAGCCAAATGCTGAATTTATTTTGCAGAAGCTGGTCTATTGCTATATTACCGCCGCCCAAAATATACGGCAAAAACAATCCTATTATTCCTACGGCAAATCCGGCGACGGCTGGTTTTGCCCAATTTGGAATTTTATGCATTTTATCATAAAGTTTTAAGTTGAAAAATATTGTTTTGGCAAACAAAACGCCAAGAATTCCGGCAATAACCCCGAGACAAATAAAAATTATAAAACTTTCAGGCGACACATAAGTCGTTGTGCCTGACGAAGGGATTAAAAATGACGGATTTTCTCCGAGGAAATGTCTTGAGACGCTGACAGCGCTTACTGTTGCGACTAGAACTGAAAAAAGAGTCGCCGCCGAGAATTTCTGCGTTAATTCTTCCAAGGCAAATATTGTGGCTGAAATCGGAGCGTTAAATGTCGCTCCCAGCGAGGAAGCTGCTCCGCTGGCTATGAGATTATGCTGGCTTGTGCCTTTCATTTTGAATATTTTCGCCACAAGCGCGCCGACTCCGGCTCCCATCTGTACGCTAGGACCTTCTCTTCCGAGGGAAAGACCTGCTCCTATTCCTGAAATACCTGCGGCAAATTTAACAAGAATGCTTCTCACTCTGATTTTTTTGCCTAATCTTGCAAGGGCAAGTTTAACATAAGGGATTCCGCTTCCTTTAGTTTCAGGAGCAATTTTAAATACCAGTAATCCCGATAAAAGACCGGCAAAAGATGTTATCAACGGGAAAATCACTATTTTTTGCCAAAGAGAAAATTGCCCGATAAAGCCCTGCGTAAGCGTAAAAATTTTAGTTATCGTCATATTAAACAATACTACTATAATTGCGGCGATTATACCTACAAGTATTGCCTGAAGAATTATTTCGCTTCTTGATATATCCTGAAAAAAAATCTTTGTTTTGTTAAAAATGCTTGTTTTCATAATGTCCTATTATATAATTTTATAGATTTTTCCTCAAAAAATTTTTTTATTCCAAAAAAATACAAATTATGTATAATTAATAAATAAAATATGTGATATGCGTTATAATATTCAATAAACATGAAAAAAATTAAAAAACTATTACTTTTTCTTACGGTGTCAGCTTTCATTTTTGCTTTGGCTGCTTTTATCGCTTTCAAAATATTTTTAACGCAGGACAAAATAAAGTCATATATTATTGATTACGCACGCAATGAATTCCGCCGGGAAGTGAAATTTGACAAACTGTCTTTTAAATTTATCGGCTTTGAACTTGAAAATTTTTCTATGTCTGAAAAATCGTCATTTGATAACGGAACGTTTGTGAAAGCAAGAAGTCTAGCCGTTAAAATGAATATAATCCCTTTGCTCAGAAAAAAGATAACCGTAGATACTATAAGTGTTGACGGAATGTATATTGAAATAAAAAGAAACGCCGCCGGAATTTTTAACTTTGATGACATTGCCGGTTCGGGAAAAGCCGAAGAACAACATCCGGAAGACGATAAATCAGGCAGTCTCTTTTTAAACATAGACAGGCTGTATGTTAAAGATTCAACGGTAAAATTTGACGATAAAACCAACGGATTGAATACCGAAGTAAGCGACGTTAATATACAATTGAGCGGGTTTTCTTTCAACGGTTTATTTTTATGCGACAGTTCTTTTAAAATAACCTACAAGCAGCGCAATACCGATATTAATTTTCCCGTTAAAATAAAATTTGAAACGGATTTGAATAATTTTGACCAAAATAAATTGTTTTTAAACATATTGTCTCTTCAGACAAAATATAACAATGCCGATCTTTTGATAAGCGGTAAAGCCGAGAACCTTAATGTTCCTAAGATTGATTTAAACATATCCGTTAAAAACATTGATGAAACTACATTCGGTGATTTTTTTAAAACGGCGGTCAAATATAATATAAAATCTTTAGACCTCAAATCTCGGGCGGTGATAGATATTTCAAGCAAGACCGCAGTGATTAACGATTTGAGTCTTGATTTGCCGCAGTCATCTGCAAGCATATCAGGCAGCATAGATTGGAACGGTCCGGATATGCTTTATAATATTCAGGCAAAAACAGATTTTCTGCTTGATAATCTGGCAGATGTTGTTCCGCAATATGCTTTAAAGGGAAGAATAAAATCACAGATTTCCGCAACGCAGACTTCAATAGAAGGCAATATAGATTTTGAAAATGTTTTTTCGGCAAATCCGTCTTACGGCAATATAGAAAACCTTAATGCAAAAACACAAATAAACGCAGAAACCAAGCAGCCTTTGCCACAGGCGTTTAAAACTTTCAATATAAATAAATTTGTCGTAAAAATAATATCGCTAAACGGAAAATATAACAATACCGATGTATGTTTGAGCGGCAACTGGAAAAAAGCCGCAACTTCAAAAATAAATCTTGATTTGCAGACTAAAAATTTTTCAGATGCGGCTTTGAGCAGTTTTTATAAACCGAAAACGGATTTTGCTTTGGCTTATTTTAATTTATCGGCAGATTCTGTCTTTGATTTTAAGAATAAGACCGCCGATTTTTCGAAACTGGACATAAAATTTCCGGAATCTTCCTTGTCGTCATCCGGCAGGATAGACTGGAGTAAGGATAAGCTGTCTTATAAAATCAATCTTGCGGCGGATTTGCTTTTGGATAATGTATCAAATCATATAGGAACATATAATGTAAAAGGAAGAATAAAATCATCGGCTAAACTTTCGGACGTTGATTTCAGCGGAGATTTAAACTGTTCGGATATTTCTTTTGAATATCCTCCGTTTATAAATGTTTCGGGGTTAAGCCTGCAGGCTTCCGCGCTGTCAAAAAAAGATATTACGCTTGGACAAATAAAAGGCGTGTTTAATACCGGGAATTTTACTGCTTCCGCATCATATAAAGATAATAATTTAAATATGAAATTACGAATGGATAAATTGGCGTTGAATGATTCGTCTGATAAGCAGTCTTCTTCCGATTCCGAAAATGAGAATAATGAGCAAAAGAAAAAGATGAAACAAACCGGCAGCGACGCCAAAACAAATATTAATGCGGATATTATCATTAATGAAATAAGCATCCCGTATCTTACGGGCGGGAAAGTAGTTCTAAATACGGCTGTTAATTCCGTATCAGCCGGCATGAATGCGGCTGACGGCGTATTAAATTTATCGTTGGCAGGCGGTAAAATTACAAATGTGCAGCGGCTTTCAAAAAATAAGTTCGCAAAAATTTTTCTTATGATATTTAATGTTTTAAATAATAATATAGCCGTCAGCGATAAAGTTAACAATAAGGAAAAAGGCATAATTTATGAAGATATGAAATGCAACCTTATTTTCACAGACGGATTAATGAAAACAAAACAGGTATTTATAAAAATGCCTCTCACTACAATCAGTACGTCCGGCACGATTAATTTTAAATCAGGTTCCGTTGATATGAAAGTGAATACAGGTCTTTATGCGGCGATGAAAGTTTCGGGAACCGTAGAAAATCCGCGTACTTCTTTTGATTTAATCGGGACGGCGGCCGACATTATATCCGGCTCAAAAGGAACGATTGAAAATGTAGGAAAAAAACTCGGCGAATCCTTGCAAAATATATTTAAATAATTATAATTATACAATTGTGTAACTTTTTTAAAGGGAGCGTTGTCTAACTGACATTATGAATACAAAAAATCTGTTGTTTATACCGTTTATGTTTTGTGCGTGTTCTCTGTTTTCACAGGATGTCCAAATTCTTACATGGCGTGACTGTATAGACGCTGCGAACAAGTACAATCAAGATCTTATCATTGCAAAAAAAGATTTGGCAATCGCCGAATACGGCTACTACTCTTCATGGAATTCCTATTATCCCGCAGTCAGTTTAAAATATGCTTTTAACAGAGACGGAAGCGAAGCCGTAAAAGATAAATGGAATTTAAGCGCAACCGCTTCACAGTCTTTATACAATTTTAAAAACACAAGCGAGATAAAAACCAAAAAAGCCGTCATAGATAAAACGATATCACAGCTTACACAGTCCTATGCGGAAGTTTATTATTCAATAAAGGAAGCATTTTTAAAAATGTGTTATGCGCAGGAGAATATAACTCTTTTGGATAATATATATGATTTGAGAGCCCAAAGCGCTGATATCGTAAGGCTGCAGTATGAAGGCGGTAAAGAAAGTAAAGGGAATATGCTTAAAGCTCAGGCTCAGAAAAACTCTGCGTATATTGATGTTTTAAACGCAAAAAGAGATTTAAATACGGCAAGAAGAACCTTGTCGGAAAAAATCGGCGTTGATCTAAGCGGAGATTTTTCAGTTAAAGGAGAATTAACTTTAAAAGAAGATAAAACCGAATTTGATATAGATGCGAAAGCCAGGGAAGTTCCTGATGTTATAATTTCTTCCGCCGCCGTAAAAATAGCGGAATATGAAGTATCGTATGCAAAAGGAGATTTATATCCTAATTTATCTGCAACGGCTTCCGCCGGTCTGTCTGATGCGCAGGGCCCGGTTCCTCCTTCAGAAAGCAAGACATGGAGCGTAGGAATATCGTTGAATTATCCTTTATTCGCAAACGGTTTGACAAGCGTAAAAAATGCGGTTGATTCTGCAAATGCCGCTCTTGAACAAAGCCGCCAGGAATACAATAAAACGCTTCTTAATATGAAGACTACTCTTCAGGATATTCAGATGACCATAGAAAAAACAAAAGACAATGTCGGCGCATATCAAATGTTTTTGGAAGCGTCAATACAAAGACAGAAAGAAGCCAATATCCAATATCTTGCAGGAACTATGGAGTTTCAGACATGGCAGGATATTGAACAGGAATTAGTTAACAGCCAACAGTCTCATTTGTCGGCTTTGTACAACTATAATGTCGCTTTGGCGGAAAGAGACCAAATACTCGGCAATACAAACGGAGAGATAAAATGAACAAAAAAATAATAATAGCAGCCGCAGCCGCGGTTATAATATTTTTTGCGGGATATAAACTGCTGGTAAAAAAAGAAAAGCAAATACAAGTATCTTATGTTCCCGTTGCAGCGGAATTGTCAAATGTCAAAGAAGTAATAGACACTACCGGAGAAGTATCCGCTTTAAACAGAGTTGAAATTAAACCAAGCGTCGCCGGAAGAGTAGACACGTTGCTTGTAAATGAAGGAGACAGAGTTTCAAAAGGACAAATTCTTGCTTATTTAAGCTCTTCCGACAGAGTCGCTATTCTTGATGCCGTAAGAGCGAATGAAAAAGAAAATATCGCCGATTGGGAAAATACGTATAAACCTACGCCGGTAATATCTCCTATGGACGGTAAAATTATTTTAAGAAATGTCGTTGAAGGGCAAACAATAGCTACAACCGATGTATTATTTGCTTTAGCCGACGAATTAATAGTAAATGCGAGCGTTGACGAAACGGATATCGGAAAAGTTAAAATCGGGCAGAATGCGGTTATAAGTCTTGATGCTTATAAAGATATTTCCGTAACCGGAAAAGTATTCCAAATACTTGAAGAGGGACAGAACGTAAGCAACGTTATTACATATTATGTAAAAATCAGACCTGTCAAAACTCCTGATTTTTTTAAATCTCTTATGACTGCCAATATAACAATAACAGTAAACGAAAAAAATAACGTTGTCGTAATACCTTGGAACAGCGTTAACGAAACACAAGACGGAAAACAGTATGTTTTAACCGGAGACGGTTTGTCGCAGAACCAAAAGGAAATAGTCGCAGGTATTATCGACGGCGATAAAGTTGAAGTCGTATCGGGTTTAAATGCAGGAGATAAAGTTTTGGTAAAATCAGACCAGTATAAACTTGAAAGCACGGACAACAGCGAGAAAGGATTTCTTCAAATGACGCCGCAAAAAAGAAAAAGCAACAGCGAAATTTTAGCCGGTTCGGAAACTTCAAAAAAACAATAAATATTCCCGGGAAAAAAATGTCAAAAGAACATAAAGCGTTGATCAACATTAAGAATATAACAAAGGTTTATGAAATCAGCGATAACAAGCTGGAGATTTTAAAAGGAATAAACCTTACTATTGAAGAAGGCGAATTTGTAGCCATTATGGGCCCTTCCGGTTCCGGTAAAAGCACTTTAATGCATATACTCGGGCTTTTGGACAAGCCTACCGGCGGCGTATATGAAATATACGGGCAGAACGTTTTAAAATTTGACGACAGCCAGACAGCTTTTCTAAGATCAAAAATTATAGGATTTGTCTTCCAACAGTATAATTTGCTCAGCAAAATGACAGCCTGCGATAATGTCGCGCTGCCTATGATTTATTCCGGCGGTACGAACCGTACCGAAAAAGCAAAAAAACTTTTAGAGAATGTCGGTCTTGAAAACAGAACTGATCACAGGCCTAATCAATTATCGGGAGGACAACAGCAAAGAGTGGCGATTGCAAGGTCTCTTGTAAACGACCCGAAAATAATTTTTGCCGATGAACCAACGGGAAATCTTGCTTCGGCCCAGTCAAATGAGATAATGCAGATATTAACGGATTTAAACAATAAAGGCATAAGCGTTATTTTGGTTACGCATGAGCCTGATATTGCCCAGTGGGCAAAGAGAGTCATAACAATAAAAGACGGACAGATTATATCCGATACAAAAAAAGAAGAAGGTAAAAAAACCGAAACAAAACCGTTAAAGATAAAAAAAGATTCGTCGCATTTAAGTATGGCTGAATTTGCGGAAAACTTTTTTTCCGCAGTCAGAGCGATTCTTGCGAATAAAACACGTTCCGTTTTAACAATGCTTGGCATTATAATAGGCGTTGCATCTATTATTTCTATGCTTGCTCTCGGCACGGGTGCGCAGAAATCTTTGGAAAAGCAGATTACTTCAATGGGGACAAATCTGCTTTATCTTATGCCGGGCAGAATCTCTTTGGGAGGAGTTGCCGGCAGCGTTGTAAGAAGAATTACTCTTGATGACGTTAAAGCTTTGGCTTCAAATAAGGAACTTATAAAAAATATAGATCCTAACGTCAGCGGATCTTCACAGGTCGTTTACGGCAATAAAAATACCAACACTTCAATAATGGGAGTGACTACCGCATATCAGTATATGCAGAGCGCTGTTCCGCAGTACGGAAGATTTTTTACTAAAAGCGAAAATGATTCCGCCGCAAAAGTCTGCGTTATAGGAACAACCGTGGTTAAAAATCTTTTCGGCAATGAGAATCCTGTCGGGAAATATATCAAAATTGACAGAAAACAGTTTAGAATAGTCGGAATTCTTCCCGTAAAAGGAGCCCAGGGCCCTAGAGACGGAGATGATAAAATAGTAGTTCCTTTAAACACGGCTATGAAAAGGCTGTTGGGCACGCAATATGTCTCGTCCGTATCTGTGGAAGTGAATGACGGGAAAATTGACGAAACGGAATCTTATTTGCTTTCTACGATGCTTGCAAGAAATAAATTAAGTTCTGATCAGGCGGATTCTTTCAGAATAAGAAATATGTCCGATATGATACAAATGCTGTCTTCAACAACAAAAACAATGACTATGCTTTTAGGCGCAGTCGCAGGAATTTCTTTAATTGTGGGAGGCATAGGCATTATGAATATAATGCTTGTAAGCGTTACGGAAAGAACAAGAGAAATAGGTTTAAGAAAAGCTATAGGCGCTACAAAGACTGCCGTATTGCTTCAGTTTCTTATAGAGTCTTCCGTATTGTCTCTTCTCGGAGGAATAATCGGAGTAAGTTTAGGCGTTCTTATTTCGCTGGCTGTTTCAAAATTTGCCGGATGGGCCGCTTTTGTTACAAGCTTTTCTGTTATTTTATCCGTTTCTTTTTCCGCGGGGGTCGGAATAGTATTTGGTTTATGGCCTGCAAAAAAAGCTTCAGAACTTTCGCCTATAGAAGCTCTCCGTTCCGAATAATTTTCAGATAACTTGTTTCTTATTGAATGTATTTGAACATTTTAAGCTGTATAGGAACAGTATTTAAGATTTTTGTCTTGTTCTTTTCTGTCTCAAGAAAGTCCGTTATTTCTCCGTTTTTTGCAGTAACTACCTGATATGACCAATTATAAACGCTGCCTTTTAAAATATTTGCCGGTACTGAGATATTAGAAGAATTATTGTTGCCGATAGTTTTTATCAGAGTAACCGTATCAGCCGCGAATCTGTAAATTTTTACTTCCAAAGGAGAAATTCTTACGGCATATTCCCAACAGTTTTCAGGAACAAAAAAACCTTCTATTCCTTTCAGCATATTTTGGCTTCCCGTATAAGCTATTCCGTTCATATCTATGTAAATGTCTATAAAATCCGACAGCGAAAAATCCGTATCTATTGAAAAGAAAATATTATGTTCGTCTTTGTTTACGTTTAATGATTTTATTATTCCGTCGTTATATATAGTATAACTGTCTCCGTCTCTTATAAAAGAGCAAATATCTGTTTGCCCTGAAGTTTCGTCGGCGTTTTCGGCAGCTTCAACTTTCATAAGATTCTCAACAGAAGGAACTTCTTTCCCCGAAAGTTTAAAAATATTGGAATATGAAATATTAAAAATTCTTCCGGCGTATATGTCATTATTAAGAAGTTTTTTAATTATGTCAAAACTGTACATAGTAGTTAATTCATCATGTAAAGTCGGATATAAATCCTCTCTGCCCGAATTTTCATCGACTTCATTTGAAGCGCTTAAGAGTTTAAGAATAATGTCTTGAGAAATATTCCCCAAACATTTAAACTTTACGGCGGCGCTGTCCGCATTTTCTTCATATTCGTTTGCGACGGTTACCGGCAGCTCTGCGCCGAAAGTTTTGCTTTTATTTAAAAAATTTATCATGTAGAGCATAAGATCGCTGTTTTTAAGATGATCTTTCGTTAAAACGACGGGTATTATTTTTTCTTGTTTGTCCGAAAACCATTTTTGTATTTCGCTTGATGTTTTAGGAAAATCTTTATAAGGGACAAAGACGGTTACTTTGTTTCTTTTAAAACAGCCTTTATATGAAGCGTCTTCAATTTCCGCCGTTGTCCACAAAATATCATTGTCATGAAAAATATCCAGACTGTCTTCGTTTATAAAAGCGTTTTTTAAAAAGATTCCGTCTGCAGGCTTTCCGAATAAAAGGGTTGCTTTTTTTTGGTATTCCGCCAAAAGATTGTCAAGATCTTCAGTTCTGTTAAAAATTTCCGAAGATACGGGTATTTTAGAGGAAATAAGCGGGATATAAGGTTCCTGTGTGATTCTTAAAACAGGTTCGGTTTTATTTTCCGTTATCAGGTTTCTGAGATTGTCTGAAATTGCCGATTCTCCGTTTATGCTTGCCGCAAAACAGAAATTAAGGGATGAATGTATCTTCTGCATTACTTTAGGAGAAACGCTTTCTATGGATTCACAAAAGAAGACAACCGTTTTTTCTTTTGCAAAAACGCTTGAAGAAAATAAAAATAATATTGATATAACCGTAAAACTTTTAATGTTCATTTTATTCCTTCAAATATTATTCGTTAAAAAATATAACCGACGGAAAAAGTGTATTTTAAATATTCTATGTCTATATCGGCGTTTGTCGACTGAATTTTTGCCCTTCCGTTATTTGTCGCAGATAAAAGTTCAAAAACCACATTGTTGTATACTATGCCTACGCCGAAAGCATAATATATTCCGCCCTGTGTTTTATCCGTGTAATCGTCATATTCGGAATCAGGCATGAAGAAATTATATCCGGCTTGTCCTATAACGTAACCGTATTTATAAGGGTCCGTAGGATTAGATCTTAGTTTCACCGACAAATATACGGGGAGAAAATAAAAACTTCCCGGAGTATTGCCTATATCTCTTGAATTTTGAATTGTTATTCCGGCACCTACGCCGAAAATATTTTGAATATAACGGTAATATTCGGCGCTGAAATTTATACCTTTAGGAGAATCTTCCGAGCTTGTGCTTCCTTTGTGCCTGTAGTTGCCGTAAAAATCAAAGCCGGCTTTAATAATTAATTCGCTGTCTTTTTTTATTATTTCTCCGTCATTGTCAATATTAAGCAAATCATGTTTGCTGCGGGGATCTTCGTCTTTCTTAATTTCTTTTATGTCTGAAACGGGTATTTTAATAAGATTTTCACCCTGAATTATATAAACAACCTGATCATCCTGATGTGGAATATTGCCTTTGTAAACGGTTCCGTTATTTAAAGTAACGGTTTCTGAAAATGACGCCAGAGAAGAAAAACATAATATTGCCAAACAATAAAAAAATTTTTTCATAAACGCTCCGGTTATTTGTAGTAACTGTAAATAGTCCATGCTCCTATTAAAATAAAAGCAAATCCGCTTATGAGTTTTAACGGGATATTGCTTAAATAAGTTTTAGCAAATGTTCCTGCCAAAACGGCTATTGCGGAAGACAAAAGCAAAGCTCCTCCCGCCGCTAAAAAAACCGTAAAAGGAGATAATTTTGAATTTGTGGCGAACAGAAGAGTGGCTATTTGAGTTTTATCACCGAGCTCAGCCAAAAAAACTGATAAAAATATCGTACAAAATGCCCCAACCATATAAATACCCCGAATTATAAAATTAAATCTACGAAATAAACGAAGCCGCAGAATTCAAAAATCAATCTTCAATTCTTACTTTCACAGTTTTAGCTTTTGTGATGGAAAGCTTGTCGATTTCCTTTAAAGCGTTTTCAATCTGTTCGCTTAAAGCCCTGTGAGTGGTTATTATAATGGAAACTTTTTTATCCTGGTTTCTGTCATTTTGGTATAAACTGGCGATAGATACTCCGTAACTGCCGAGAATGCCCGAGATTTTCGAAAGTACGCCCGGTTTGTCGACAACAGTGAATCTCAGATAATAATCGCTCTTGCTTTCTCCGTGCAATAAAAGTTTTATGTTTTTGTTTTTTGAATATATTACGTTTTGCACAAGTCCGGCAGTTCCGTTTGAAACGAATTTTGATAAATCTATAATATCCGAAACTACTGCGGCTGCGGCCGGAAGCTGTCCCGCTCCTTTGCCGTAAAAAACCACATCGTCGCAGGCGTCGCCTGTAATCATAACGGCGTTATATTCGTTATGCACGTTTGCAAAAAAATGATGATGGTCTACCAGACAAGGCTCAACCCATAAATCCAATCCTTTGTCTGTTTTAACCGCAGAACCTATAAGTTTAAAAACGTAGCCGAAGTCGCTTGTTATTTTTACGTCTTCAACGTCAAGCTGATCGATGCCTTTAATTCTTATATCGCTTACTTTTATCCAGCTTCCCCATGCGATGGAAGATAAAATTGCAAGTTTGTTTGCCGTATCAAAACCTTTAACGTCCGATGTCGGGTTCGCTTCGGCAAAACCGGACTTTTGCGCGTTAACCAAAGCGTCTTCGTATGACATTCCTTCATTTGTCATTTTGCTTAAAATAAAATTTGTCGTGCCGTTAAGTATACCTTTAATTTTTTTTATTTCATTTCCGGCAAGACCTTCGTTCAATCCCTGAATTACCGGAATGACTCCGCCTACCGACGCTTCAAAATAAACCATTCTTTTTTTTGTCTGCGCCAGCGAAAATATTTCATCCCAGTATTTTGCAAGAACGGCTTTGTTTGCGGTAACTACATCTTTCCCGCTTTTTAAAGCTTCTGTTATAACAGTTCTCGCAGGTTCATATCCGCCTATTAATTCAACAATAATGTCGATAGACGGATCTTTTATAACGTCCATATAGTCTTTTACATACAGCTCAGGTTTATCTATAGGATTTAAATCGCATATTGATTTAACGTTTATTGTTACTCCTGATTTTCTGAATGCTATTAATTTGTTTTTTTCAAGAATTTTTACTACGCCTTTTCCGACGGTGCCGTAACCGATAAGTCCGATATTTAGAGATTTATTCATAAAAAGTTATCCGTTTTTTGTAAAGTTTTTTAATCTTAATAATGCGTCATGAAATCTTTTGTCGTGTGTAACCAAAGATATTCTTACATATCCTTCTCCGTTTTTTCCGAATCCTACGCCCGGGGAAACTACAACGCCTGTTTCTTTAAGCAGTCTTTCCGCTACGGACAAAGATCCTTCTTTTTTAAATTTTTCCGGAAGCCCCGCCCAAACATACATCGTCCCGAGAGTGTATCTGGTTTTCC
>JBAYZJ010000006.1:0-22283 GCA_041672565.1 Endomicrobiaceae bacterium | reverse complement strand
CATTCTGAGTCGCACACGGCAAAGCGATATCACACTTAATCGTCCATATCCCGCAGCATCCTTCTTTATATACGGCTGTTTTTTTCTTTTTTACATATTCTGAAATTCTTTTTCTTTTAATCTCTTTAATTATTTTTACTAAATCCAAATCTATTCCGTCATCATCGTAAATATATCCGTTTGAATCTGAAAGAGCAACAACTTTTGCGCCCAGATATTTAGCTTTTTCGGCGGCATAAATCGCCACATTTCCCGAGCCTGATATAACTACTGTTTTCCCGTCAAATGATGTTTTTTTATTTTTCAGCATTTCCTGACAGAAATACACGACGCCGTACCCTGTTGCTTCAGTCCTTGCCAAAGATCCTCCGTACGTTAATCCTTTTCCGGTTAAAACTCCGTGAAAAACATTTTTCAATCTCTTATATTGTCCGAACATATACCCTATTTCTCTTCCGCCTACGCCGATATCTCCGGCAGGAACGTCTGTGTCCGCATCTATATGTCTTGTAAGTTCTATCATAAAACTCTGGCAAAATCTCATTATTTCACCGTCAGATTTGCCTTTCGGATCAAAATCAGAGCCGCCTTTGCCGCCGCCCATCATTAATCCTGTTAAAGAATTTTTGAAAATTTGTTCAAAGCCTAAAAATTTAATTGTGTCCAGATTTACAGAAGGATGAAATCTCAAACCGCCTTTATAAGGGCCGAGAGCTGAATTGTACTGTACTCTTATGCCTCTGTTGACATGCATTCTGCCTTTATCGTCCTGCCATGGAATTCTGAAAATGATTTGTCTTTCCGGTTCTACGATTCTTTCAAGGATGGCTGCTTCTTTAAATTCTTTGTGTTTCTTAACAACTGGAGCAATTGATTCTAAAACTTCTTCTACGGCCTGCAAAAACAAAGGTTCGTTCTGACATCTTCGTTTCACCCCTTCTAAGACGATACTAATGTAAGAATCCATATTCTTACCTCCTCAAAACAGTGATATTTACGGCATTATTTTTTTTCTTGGTTATTTGCTTCCGGCTGAGGTTCTTCTTTTGAAGGTTCAACTTTAGGAACATCATTTCCTTTAGCGGCTTCGTCCGCATAATTCATCTGTAAATTAGAAATTGTATCCGTAAGAAATTTTTCTTCCGTCGCAGTAAGATTTCCTTTCATTTTATCTCTGAGCATAAGCAGCATATCTATGGTTACCTGAGCGCTTTTTAAATCTTTCGTTATTTTCCCGTCAATTTGATTCGGAATTTTTCCTATCTGCTGCCAGCATGCAGACGCAAACATTGAAACTAAACTGAACAAATGTTGGTTTAATTCTTTTGGATCCATAATAATACCTCTCTATTTAAAATATTTATCAACAGCGTTTTTGATTCTTTTTAAAACTTCGTCTTTGCCCATAACTTCCATCATATGAAACAAACTTGGCCCCTGAGTTCTTCCGGAAACTGCAACTCTTATAGGATGAAAAACCTGCCCTGTTTTTATTCCTTTTTCAACTGCAAGATTTCTTGCAAACTGTTCCAAAGATTCTGCCGTAAACAACTGCTCTTCAGGCAAACGTGACAAAGCTTCGTTTAAAACAAGTTTGGCGCTTTCTTTAGTTTTATCGGACAAAAAAACTTTTGTTACAGCAGCTTCGTCAAAAACGACATCTTTGAAGAAAAAATCGACTAATGAAGGAATATCTTTGATTAATTTAATTTTCTCATGTTCAAGAGAAATGGCTTTCTTAAGCAAATCTTTATTCCACTCTTCTATAATATTTTCCTGCTGAGTATATTGAAGCCAATCAACAAATAAATCATAAATTTCATCATCCGTTTTCTTTCTGATATATTCGCCGTTCATCCACAATAATTTTGTTAAATCAAAAGTCGCAGGACTGCTGTTGCATCTGTCCAATGAAAATTTTTCTATAAGTTCATTATGTTCAAACAACTGCTGGCTGTCGGATGTAGACCATCCGAGTAATGCAAGATAATTGATCAAAGCTTCTCTTAAATATCCTTCTTTTCTGTATTCAAGAACGGAAGTATGTCCGTGTCTTTTTGAAAGTCTCGCTCCGTCCGGACCAAGTATCATTGATAAATGCGCAAATTTAGGCGTTTCCCATCCGAGAGCTTTAAAAATATGAAGCTGTCTCGGAGTATTAGAAATATGGTCGTCTCCTCTGATAATATGCGTCATTTTCATTAAATAATCATCAATTACACAGGCAAAATTATACGTAGGAACGCCGTTTGCTTTCATTAATACAAAATCATCAAGCAAAGCATTCTCAAAACTTACATGTCCTCTTACAATATCGTCAAATTCAATGCTGCCGTCTTTAGGCATTTTAAACCTTATAACAGCCGTTCTGCCCTCGGATTCTTTCTTTTTTCTTTCTTCATCGGTTAAATTAGCACAATGTCCGTTATACTTCGGCGGAAGCTTTGCAAGCAGAGCCTGCTGCCTCATTTTTTCAACTTCGTCCGGAGTACAATAACATTTATAAGCAAATCCTTTTTCCATAAGGATATCTATATATTTTTGATATATACCCGTTTCTTTTCTTTTCATCTGATAATAAGGAGCATATTCAGGCAATTCATTCCCCGGACCTTCCTGCCAGTTAAGCTGAAGCCAGTTTAAAGCATCTATAATAATGCTTGTGGACTGTTCGGTAGACCTTGCTTCATCCGTATCTTCTATTCTTAGAACAAATGTCCCTTTTTCTTTCTTTGCATACAGCCAGTTGAATAACGCCGTTCTTACTCCGCCTATATGTAAATCTCCGGTAGGAGACGGTGCAAATCTTACTCTGATATTTCCTGACATACACACTTCCTTTATTATTATATTGTGTAATAATTGCAAGCTTCGTTTTTAAGAAGACTTGCAATTATGACTTAACTATAAAATTCGTTTTAATAAATAATTTTATTTAAAGGATATTCTATGATTCCCTCAGCGCCGGCTCTCTTAAGAGCAGGAATTATTTTTTTAACGATTTTTTCTTCGATTATAACTTCCAAAGCAACCCAGTTTCCGTCGCTTAAATTTGAAATTGTAGGTTTTCTTAAAGCAGGTAAAATTTTCTCTACCTGAGGCAATGTTTTGAAAGGTATATTCATTTTCAATCCTACCATGCCTTCGGCATTAAGAGCGCCTTTTAACAAAATTGCAAGATTCTCTATTTTTTCTTTCTTCCAGCTGTCTTTCCATGCCGATTCATTCGCTATAAATCTTGTTGTAGAAACTAAAAGTTCCTCAACAATTCTAAGATTGTTGGCTCTTAAAGACGATCCTGTTTCAGTCAGTTCAACTATAGCATCAACAAGTTTTCCGGCTTTTGCTTCCGTTGCTCCCCATGAAAACTCTATGTTTGCTTTAATTTTATTTTTTGCAAAATATTTTTTCGTATAATTCAGCAATTCCGTAGCAATTCTTTTTCCCTGAAGATCCTGAATTTTTTTAATTTTTGAATCATTAGGAACGGCTAAAACCCATCTTACAGGTCTGAATCCGGATTTTGCATACTGAAGTTCACAGACTTCTTTAACGGATGCGCCGCTCTCGCATATCCAGTCAAAACCGGTAAGACCTGCGTCAAAAACACCGTCTCTAACATATTTAGCCATTTCCTGTGAACGCACAAGCATGACTTCTATTTCTTCATCATCACAGCTCGGAAAATAAGATCTTGAAGACGCATTTATTCTTATACCTGCTTTTTTAAATAATTCAATTGTTGAGTCCTGCAGACTTCCCTTAGGGAACCCGAGTTTTAACTTTTTCATATTTACTCCTTTATCATTAATATATAATCTTTGCTTTCTTTAATTTTTTCATCAACCTGTAAATTCGGGGTAAATTTACTGAATGAAGGGAAAAATCTTGACGATAATTCCGATATTTCCGAACTGACTTTTGTTTTTACAGGTTCCGAAGACTGACAGTTTAAAACGGGAATCATTACATTCGCCGATAATACAAACCATATAATAACGGCAAAAAACGCTCCGACGGTTTTGTCAAATATAGACAAGTATAAAAATTTTACTATTTGAAAAATAAGCATTCCCAAAAGGAAAATCGCAATAGCGGATGCAATAAAGATCAAATAGTAATTTATACCGATTTGATAAGGATAATTTTCAGCCAGAAGCACCGAAAAAAATCCTGCCGATACGGCAAAAAAACTTTTTATTATGCCGGTGCTGAAGCCTATGTATATAAAAAGCAGCAGCAACGCTATTAAAATAACATCCGTAAAAAGTGCTAACATACAGTATGAATAATTATCCCGCTTGCAAGTTTAGGAAAAAAATAAGTCGACTTCTGAGGCATCGTCTCATTTTGAAGCGCAATTTCCTTTATAGCGTCAACAGGAGTCGCAGGAACTAAAATTGCAATCTTTTTTGTCTTTTTTGCCAAAGCAACGGCTTCTTTATCGCTTTTTACGTAGATATATTTATCCGCAGCAATTTCAGGTATTAATATAGAATGCAGTATACTTACGCCTAAGTTCCTGTAAGCCTGACATTTATCCGGCATGGCTTTTTTTAGCATTGAAGGATTTTTAATCTGTAAAGCTCTGTACTTGCCGTTTTTAAAAATTAAAAGAGGCTGGACTTTTTCTTTTTGCAGTTTCTCAAAATCTTTCACAGGTAAAACATTAAAGTATTTTTCTATGTTTTCCTCGATATTTGCAGGCGCCTCTATAACTCTGTGCGTAGGCCATATAGAAATGCCGGAATCTTCCATAGGACACAAATACGCCAAAACATATCCGTATTCATTTTTATCCGAAAAGTTTTTTGATTTGCCTTTTACATATTGCAGATAATTCCACGCCGTTTCATATCTGTGATGTCCGTCGGCTATAAAAATCTTTTTGCTTGCAAGAGATTTTGCAATATCAGAAATAAGTTTTTCGTCAGAAATAACCCATAGTTTATGCACGGTTCCTTCTTTATCTTTTGCCGTTGCGGCGGGTTTCTTTTTTGATATATTTTTGCATATTGTTACAATTTTCTTCTTGTCATCATTAAATAAACCGAAAATAGGACTTAAATTTGCTTTAACGGCTTTTAAAAGACTTAATCTGTCGGCTTTAGGTTTTGCCAAAGTTTTTTCATGAGGCTTTACGGCGCCTCCATGAGGGTTTTCAAGTTTCAAAGCAGTAAAAAAACCTCTTCTTATCATTTTTTTGCCATGATCGTTAAAAACCTGAGAGTAAAAATATAACGAAGGTTTTTCATCCTGCATTAAGATGCCTTCGCCAAGCCATTTTTTAAAAAGAAAACCCGCCTGGGCGTATTTATTTCTTGAACCTTCAGCATCTGAAAGTTCAAGCTGTACCATATTATGTTTTGATTTCTTTTTCAGCCCGTTTTTTTCTTCCGGACTTATTACATCATAAGGCGGACAAATTTCATTTGTGATATTTTCCTTAGAATATCTGATACCGTTAAACGCTTTTACTATTGCCATTTCATGAACTCCTAAATTTAAAATATGATTGATTTTACATAATATTTTATATTTTTGTCAAAACATAAAACATTAAAACGCGTCTTAATCGTGTTTTATGAGTGCAGACGCGACTCTCGCCGCTTCAATTGCATCTCTAGAATAACCTTCTGCGCCTATATTTTTTGCAAATTCTCTTGTAACGGGTGCGCCGCCTACCATAATTTTAATATCCATATTTAAAGACTTTTTAAGTTCTATAATTTTTTCCATTTCAACCATTGTTGTCGTCATAAGAGCCGATAATCCTATAATATCCGCATTATATTCTTTGGCTTTTTGGATTATTATCTCTTTATCAACATTCTTCCCTAAATCATAAACTTCAAAGCCAAAACTTTCAAGAACGGCGCAAACTATATTTTTACCTATATCGTGAACGTCTCCTTTGACTGTTGCCATAACGACTTTACCGTAAACAACGCTTTTGTCTTTTTTTAACATAGGCTTGATATGCGCAAATGCAACCTGAGAGGCTTCCGCCGCCATTATTACCTGCGGAAGGAAAAATTCTTTGGAATTAAATTTTTCACCGACAACATTCAAAGCTTTCAAAATAAGTTCATTTGATATAAACAAAGGATTATTTTCTTCATTTAAAATCTCATCTATCAATTCTATTATATATTCTTTATCTCCGTTTACTATCGCATTAAACAATTTATCTTTCGGAGATATTGAAACTTCCGCATTTGCAGATACTTTTACGGCGTTTGAAAAATGAGATACATATTCTTTTGCATTCGGATCTTTGTTTGTCAGCAGGTTTTTTGCATAAGCATCATTAATTGTCCAATCAAGAGAAGGATTGCATATTGCAATATCAAGACCTGACCGAAGCGCCATATGCAAAAACGTTGAGTTTATTGTCTGCCTTGAAGGAAGGCCGAAAGATATATTAGAAACGCCGAGTAAAGTTTTACATTCAGGAAACTTAACTTTAGACTGTTTGACTGCTTCAAGTGTTTCTCCTGCCTGTTCCGGAGAAGAGCTTGCGGACAAAGTCAGATAATCAAAAATTATTTCGCTTCTGTCTATTCCGTATTTATCGCCGAAATGCAGTATCTTTTCAGCTATTTCTATTCTTTTCTGCCATGTATCGGGTATGCCCTGCTCATCAACCGTCAAAGCTATAAGACTTGCCCCGTATCTTTTAGCTATCGGCATTATCAAATCAAGTTTTTCTGTTTCTCCGTTAACTGAATTTATCAAAGGTTTGCCGGCGCAATGTTTACAAGCCTGGTTTAAAGCATCCGGAAAACTTGAATCCAAAGACAAAGGAACGTTTACAATTTCCTGAACTTCATTAACGGCTTGAATAATCAAAGATGTCTCGTCTGCTCCTGGAAGCCCCATATTTATATCAAGAATATTCGCGCCGTTGTTAACCTGCAGCCTTGCTTCAGATTTAACAAGTCCGAAAATTTTTTTTGATAATTCCTGCTGAAATTTTTTTCTTCCTGTAGGATTTATCCTTTCTCCTATCTTTATCGGCTTATCTAACAAGTTTAAATCTATTGCTTTTGTTCTGCTTGAAAGTAAATGGTGTTTTACAAGAGCGCGACGGACAGGTCTTTTATTTTTCAAATTATCGGATAAAAGTTTTATATATTCAGGCGTTGTTCCGCAACATCCTCCGAAAAGATTTATTCCGCTTTCATAGGCTTTTAACGATATTTCCAAAAATTCTTCCGGCGTTCCGGGAAAAACTGTTTCCCTGTTTACAAGTTCCGGCATACCTGCGTTAGGTTTAAAAGATATCGGCAAATTCGTATTTTTTGCGGTAAACTGAGCTAATTTTAAAAGTTCGGCAGGCCCTACGGAACAGTTCATTCCCAAAGCGTCAACATTCAGGCTTTCAGCCATTGCGATAAAACTTAAAACATTCGTTCCGGTAACAGTTGACCCGTCGTTTGTAAAAGTCATCTGAGTTATTATAGGACCGTCAAAAACATCTCTGACCGCAAGAACAGCAGCTTTGAGTTCTTTTATTTCAGTCATTGTTTCTATAATTATAAAATCGGTTCCAGCATCTCTAAGCAAAGCCGCCTGTTCTTTAAAAACAGAATAAGCTTCGTCAAAAGAAACCGAGCCGAGCGGATAAAGATAAGAACCTATTGAAGATATATCTCCGGCGACAAAAGAATTTGTTTTTTTCGCTTCTTCTTTTGCTATGGCGACTCCCGCGTTAATAATATCTCCCATTTTATCCACAAGATTATATTGTTTAAATTTTAATCTGTTTGCTCCGAAAGTATTAGTAAGTATTATATCGGAACCGCTTGCTGTGTAAGACGAATATATTTGCCTTATTCTTTCCGGATATTTTATATTCAGCTCTTCGGGCGTAGATACGTCTTTTAAAAAACCAAACTTCTGCAGCTGCGTACCTGTTGCGCCGTCCATTATTAAAATCTTTTCCCTGAGCAGTTCTTTGAATTCATTTTTTTTCATAACATTCCCTTTTCCAGCCCGAAAATCGCCGAGACGGATTTTCTCGGAAACATCTGGCAGCTTTCTGATAAAACTATACCTATTTTTTCAGCGCCGAGCCATTTCAAAAATTCTTTCTGGTGATTTATCGGCCAATCTCCGTATCCCGGAGAAAATCTTCTTGTGGCTTTAATATTTCCGTTTGATTTATTTTGCACGTCTTCGCAAATATTATCCATTAATTCTTCTATGGCTACTGAACCTATAGCGTCATAAATATAAGACAACGCCAGTTTTTTTTCTTTTAAAAGCAAATCTATTTTGTCGTCAATCGAATTGCCGATCGTCGCAGCAACTCCGCAGACGGTTTCAGAACCGTCAAGCAACTTCGAAACATCAGAACTGTCTATGATAAAATTATCTAAAAATATTTTATCGTCTTTTATTTTTTTTTCGGCAAAAGAAACGGCATATTTAGGTTTCAAAAGTTTTTTTGCAAACTCTATCGATTCAACAATGGACGCTTTAATATTGTCGGCTATTTTTGTTTTATGTTTATTTGCTCCCATTCTCACGAGAACATCATTGTAATCTATTTTCAAATCTAAAATTTTTTTAGACATCAGTACACCCGTTCCTTTTATATACCGGACAAAACAAACAAGCTGCGCTGCCCGTCCCTGAAGTTTTATTTAGCAGAAAGTTTCTTATACTATTTATTTTTTCACCGTTCCATATTTCATCAAACGGCTGTTGAAAGACATTCCCGACCGGAAATTTAACTATTTCTTCAGCGCAGCACGGATATACATCTCCGAACACATTTATATTTGCGCTTTCGAACGGTTCATTACAGCAATGTTCATGGGTTTCTTTACCATATGAGCATTGAAAATTCAACGGCATCCAGTCTTCAAAACCTTTATAAAAATCTGTTCTGCGGAAATAAACTTCAACATCAAACTTTTTAAAAAATTCTTTTGCTCGGTTCATCAAATGTTCATTATGCCTGAAGACCACAAAACCTATTGCCAGCTTCGGATATTCTGAATTTATTTTTTTTTTATAATGCTGTATTAACTTTATGTTATCAATCACTATATCAAAATTTCCGCCGGTTCTGTATTTTTCATAAGACTCCTGGTCTATGCCGTCCAATCCTATTAATACATTCCGCACTTTTGACTCAACCATCTCGGAAACCGAGCCGAGAAGATTAAGATTTGTAAGTACCGATGTCTGCAAACCTGCACTTTTTGCACTTATATACTTTATCATTTCCCAAATTGATTTATTAATCAAAGGTTCGTGTTTACTGCCGAAAGTGATATGTTCGGGAAAAACTTTTATACTGTCCGCAAATTTTTTAAACTCAGAAACAGACATTATTTTAGGGGCGTGTTCTCTGCCGGTTCTTCTGCCCGTATCCGGACATAACGGACATGAAAGATTGCAGACATTTGTGACGTCTATTTTTATTTCACGGCATATTAAATTATTAAAATCATTCATTTTTAATTCTGTCTGCATATTTTAACGGCGGTGTCTGCGAATTCTGGCATTTCGCGTATTATCGGTATTTTGTTTTTCCTGAGTACTGCTTACGTAATCTGCCGAAACCGTTGTTTTATAATTATTCACGGTACTCTGAACATTTCCTTTATAATTAACAAAAGATCTTAGAATAACAAAAGTTTTTTTGTTTTCCAGTATTGCCGCCGAAATTTTTTCAGAATTTACGACATTAGAATTATTGTCTAAATAATTCACGGTCAATTCGTGAATTCCCGGCGACATCTTAACTCTAAGCATATTAATGTTTGCCGGCAAAGTTCTCCAAGATCTTATATCGGCTTTTTCCATATAGCCGGATGCAATATTTAACAGACTTTTCGTTAATATTCCCAAAGAATCATTTTTAGACTGTTTTTTTACGTTATCCGAAACCGCTTTTGTCAAAACATATCTGCCGACTGCTCTTGCGATCGTCCTTGCGTAAATTAAAGAAATTTCATTATTCAGATTTTTTTCCAAAAGAGAAGCTATATCAACGGCATTATAACCTTTTATTTCAACGGTAGTAATACTGTTGGAGCTTACAGCCACGGTTTCTTCCAAAGAAAAAGAAGATATGCGGTTGTTGTATCTGTAATATTTAGGGAATGAAACTTTTATGTAATCATCCGCAATTCCTGCCTGTACGGCTGTTCTTACTTCCTGCGCTTTAGCCTGGTCTTCGTTTGTAATCTGAACGCTGTTAAAATAAGGCAAAGCCTTGTAAAAAGATATTTCCATTATATTTTCAATTTTCTTCGGAGCAAGTCCGTTATAATTTATAATTATCAATTCTCCTGTGTGAGGAGAGTCCGTTTTTTTCGCATACGGATATTTGTTTTTTAACTCCGATGCTTCCTGATCCATACCGAGATTAAAATACAGGGTATAAAGATTATTTACAAGATCTTCGGGAACAGGAACGACATACAATTTTACATTCCCATAAGCTTTAAGAGCCATCTTATAGGAAATTAAAGCATCGTTCAAATACCCGGCATTTTCATAAACTATTCCCATAAAATATCTTATAAAACCGTCATCCGAATAAAAAGCCCTGCCGTTTGAATCTGCCTGAATTTTTTTAAAAAGATTATCAGTTTGTCTTGCTTCGACAACAGATTCGTTATTCATCCCCTGCATAATATAATTTAACGCGCAGAAAACGTTTGTATAAGCCATTTCATAAGGTTTGCCGTAATAAGGAACCATATTATCATTGGAAAAAAGAGAGAATAAACCTGCGGAAATACTTTTCGTGTAATTAATATCGTATATTCTTTTAGCTTCTTCAAAAGCGGAATTACTTTCTTTATATTGTTGCGACAAATGATTCAGCATTCCTACGTCTAAATAATATAGAAGCTCATTTTTCCCGCCGTAGGCTTCTTTTGAAGCCGTTGCAAGAGTCTCCGCGGAATCATGATCATCCTGCAACATAAACGATTCAAGGCGGTTATAATATTTCTGCACGCTCGCACAAGAGGCTATAAGCAAAAATACTATAACCGTATATTTGAATTTATTCATATAAATTACGCTTTATATTTTTTCTTCCCTACGACTTTTTTAATTTTTTTCTGTCCTATCCACACTTTTTCATTTGTTTCTACATCTATAAGTTCCAATTCAACCTGATAATATTTTAAAGTTTCATTTTTTACAGCGTCCGTAATTGTGTTTATCTGACCTTTCAGCATAAAATCTGCACCGATTTCTTTACCAAATTTTTTAACGGTAGAAGCTTCCGAGAAATCAGCCTGGTCCATTCTTTCGTCTCTTATTTCATCTCTTTCGGATTTTGACGCAACAAATGTGGCTTTGCCGGTGTTAATTAAAGATCTTTCAAGATCTTTCACAAAAGTCTCAGTGTTAATGTGTTCGTCGCTTTTGTTCAAAACAGTTCCTACAATTATTCTAGGTTTTGCCTGCTTTGCTTTTATAAAGTTATCCATCCAAGGTCTTGTGACTGAATCCGCTATCATTTCATCCGCAACAAGTTTTGAATCAGTATCATTCCAATTACCGCTTAAATCAATCGCTTCATCAGCGTCAACTCTTGTAATTTTCGGTGCGGAAGAACAGGAAAACATTACTGCTGAAAAGCATAATACCGTCAACATCAGAGCAATTTTCTTCATCTTTATCCTCTCTTAATAATTTTTTTAAATTTTCTTTTGCCCGCCTGAATAATCATCCCGTTTTCAATTTCAAATTCTGTGTCTTCTGAAACTTTTACTGAATTTATTTTTACTCCGCCCTGCTCAATCAATCTTCTGGCTTCATTCTTGCTTGCGGACATTTTTGAAACAAACAATAATTCCGATAGTTTTATTTTTTGTTCGCCGCAAACATATTCTTCTATATCCGTAGGCAGATCTTTTTTCGCAAATATCTTTTCAAATTCATATTTTGCAGTAAAAGAATCTTCAGTACTCCAATATCTTTCAACAATAATCATTGCAAGTTTCACCTTTGCATCCCTAGGGTGCATTTGCTTTATCTGATCAAGATTATCCTGTGTCAAAAGTTCATAATATTTATACATTAACTCATCTGATATTGACATAACTTTTCCGAACATATCCTGAGGCTTGTCGTTTAACGATATATAATTGTTATACGATTTTGACATTTTTCTTACACCGTCAGTTCCCTCAAGAAGCGGCATTGTGATTACAACCTGAGGATCCTGTCCGTTATCGCGCTGCATATCTCTTGCGAGCAAAAGGTTGAATTTTTGGTCGCTGCCGCCAAGTTCTACGTCAGACTGCAAAGCCACCGAGTCATAAGCCTGTAAAAGAGGATACATAAATTCCACAATACTTATAGGAACATCCGCTTTATATCTTTTTTCAAAATCATCTCTTACGAGCATTTGGGCAACCGTGTGTTTTGAAGCAAGTTTTAATAAGCCTTCTATTCCGAGTTCGGACAGCCATTTGCTGTTAAAAACAACTTCTGTTTTATCTTTGTCCAAAATTTTAAAAACCTGTTCCTGATAAGTTTTCACGTTGTTTAAAATTTGTTCCTGAGTCATCATCGGCCTTGTGGCGGATCTTCCGGAAGGGTCTCCTATTTTTGCCGTAAAATCACCTATTAAAAAAATAACCTGATGTCCTAAATCCTGAAATACTTTTAATTTGTTTATGATTACGCTGTGTCCTAAATGCAAATCCGGAGCCGTCGGATCAACGCCGAGTTTTATTTTCAATTTTTTACCGGAAGACAACTTTTTCTTTAATTCTTCTTCCGAAATAATTTCATTTGTTCCTCTTCTAATCTGTGAAAGCGCGTCTGTCATCGGTTTGTATTTCCTTTAATATTTCTTTTATATTGATAATCTTTTCAGCACTTCATAAGCTTGTTTATTAAAACTTTTTTCTTTTTTTATAGCTGTCGGTATATCCGTAGTAGCCATTTTACCGTCGATAAGTCCTACAAGCAAATTTGATTTGCCTTCGGCAAGAAGCTTTACTGCATATGCGCCGAATTTAGAAGCTAAAATTCTTGTTCTTGCAGTAGGGGTTCCTCCTCTCTGTATGTATCCGAGGTTGCTTACCCTTACGTCCAAACCGGTATTTTTTGCTATTTTTGCCGCAAATTCCATTGAACTACCGCATCCTTCGGCAAAAGCTATAATTTCCGATGTTTTACCTCTCGTATTTCCTTTTTTCAGCTGGGAATAAAGTTCTTCCATTTTTATTTTTATTTCCGGAACTATAATAAATTCAACTCCTGCTGAAAGACCGACGTCAAGAGTAAGAAATCCATGCTCTCTTCCCATAATCTCAACGACAAATATTCTGTCGTGGCTTGTTGCCGTATCTCTTATTTTGTCTATTGCGGAAACAGCCGTATTAAGAGCAGTATCGTAACCTATTGTTTCATCCGTGCCGTATACGTCATTGTCTATTGATGCAGGAATATTAATTACTTTTATCCCTTTTTTGCACAATGCGTTTCCGGCCGCCAATGATCCGTCTCCGCCTATTACAATCATGCCGTCTATACAAAGTTCTTTTATTATTTTAACGGCTTTATTAAGCCCGATTGCAGTTTTCATTTCGGGACATCTTCCGGTATGAAGCATTGTGCCGCCTAGATTTATAATACCGCTTACGGATCTGACATTAAGATTTACGTATTCGCCGTCAAGAAGCCCTTTAAATCCTCTTCTAAAACCTATAACGTCAAAACCGGAATATATACCGGCTCTTGTTACCGCTCTTATAGCGGCATTCATTCCCGGAGCATCTCCGCCGGAAGTAATAATACCGATTTTTTTATTAGACATTTTCAACCTCCAAACAACTTGTTCTTAATGATTTTTATATTTTACATATTTAGTATTTATAGGGCAATAGAAAAACGCCGTTAACATACTGTTAGCGGCGTTTCTTATATTTCAAAATACAACCTAATTAATCACTTACGCCGGTTTCCGTCATAACCGATTTCTGCCGGATGTCAGGACTGCTTAAAGTAACGCCGATTCCTGTTGCGCCGCCCGTCCCGGTTGTTACAGCGGTAAAAGCAGAACCGCTGACCGTAACCTGAAACGCAGTAAAATATTTATTCGCTCTGGCGTCAATATCAAGAACAGGACTGAAAGAAGTTGCACTTACATCAATATATTTCGCAAATTCAACATAATAAATTTTTTCCTGTTTTTCTATGGCGCTTATTAAACTTTTCCCTTCCGTAAGCATTGATTTTCTTGTATATCCTCTGTAAATAGGGACAGCGACTATTGAAAGAATGCCGACTATAACTATAACTATAACTAATTCAACAAGAGTAAAACCTTGATTTTTCATAATCTCTCCATTTTTATAAAAAATACATTACCGTTTTTCCGAATATTGGAAATATTATATTGTAAAATTTAATTTTATATTAATTCTATACGTTTTTCAACAGAAAGCAGTATATGACGTCATTTTCTTATGCTGAGTTTGCATCCGCAGTATTTTTGGCTGTATAATCCCATTTTTTTTACGCTGTTTACGCCGTTGTAAAAAATCTTTCTCGGGTCAATGTAAATAAAATTCAAACCGTTTTTTTCGGCTATATCATTTGCAATTAATATTATGTCTTCGTGTTTCTGGTACGGACTTGCAAGTAAAGTAGTAGAAAAATTCGGTATTCCTAACGATTTTGCTCTTATTGCCGTTTCTTCAAGCCTTTTTTCATAACAAAAAAAACATCTGCCTTTTTGCCCTGCAACAGCTTTATCGAGCCATAAATGTTCATAAAGTTTTTCATCGTCGATCCATTCCGCACTTTTTTCCGAAGTTTCAATCTTAAGAAAAGACATATACTCATGCCATGTTTTTTTTCTCAAATTATATTCGCCGAGCGGATAAATATTCGGATTGTACCAAAAACTTACGATATCATATTTTTCTTTCAGTAAAGATATTGTCGATGCCGAACACGGAGCGCAGCATGTGTGTAATAAAATTTTCATCATTCAAATAATTCTTTTTGTTTTTTATTTTTCGGTATTTCTATGTTTAAATGTTTATACGCAAGGTCAGTAACTATTCTGCCTCTCGGCGTTCTTGCAATAAAACCTGACTGTATTAAAAAAGGCTCGTAAACATCCGATACGGTTTCGGAATCTTCCGATATGGCAACGGCTATTGTTTCAACTCCTACAGGTCCGCCGTTAAATTTTTCTATGACGGTTTTCAGAAGCAGTCTGTCCATTTTATCAAGTCCTTTATCATCAACGCCCAAAGCGCCGAGAGCCTCCTGTGCAATTTGCTTATTTATGATTCCGCCGGTTTTTATTTCCGCAAAATCTCTGACTCTTCGTAAAAGTCTGTTAACTATTCTCGGAGTACCTCTTGATCTTTTCGCTATCTCAAAGGTTCCTTCATCATCTATGTCGACCTTTATAATTCCGCTCGATCTTTTAACTATTTGAACAAGTTCATTATCGTCATAAAAGTTTAAATGTTCGATAATGCCGAATCTGTCTCTCAAAGGACCGGATAACATTCCCGCTCTGGTCGTAGCGCCTACAAGCGTAAATCTTGGAACCGGAAGTTTTATCGTTTTTGCAGACGGGCCCTGTCCTATTATAATATCAAGTTCAAAATCTTCCATAGCCGGATACAATGATTCTTCAACCAAATGGTTCATTCTGTGAATTTCATCTATAAAAAAAACATCGCCTTCGGAAAGATTCGTTAAAATAGCCGCCAAATCGCCGACCCTTTCCAAAACCGGTCCCGAAGTGCTCCTTAAATTTCCGCCCATTTCTTTCGCAATAATATGAGCAAGAGTTGTTTTTCCGAGCCCCGGAGGAGCATAAAAAAGACAATGATCCAAAGCTTCCTGTCTTTTTTTTGAAGCTTCAATAAAAACTTTTAAATTATCTTTTAGTTTTTTTTGGCCGATAAAGTCGTCAAGGCACTGCGGTCTTAACGAATTTTCAAGTCTCTCTTCGGGAGTTAGCTCTTTAGCGTCTATAATTCTGTTAATTTCTTCATTCATTGTTATTCCAAACTGTTTTTTCTTATGATTATACAATATATTTTATCTTTCTCTTATACAGGTTTTTCAATCTTTGTATCTTTAAATTTTTATGAAAAATAAATTTTATATTATAATTTTTAAAGATTCTTTTATTATTTTTTCCACAGTCATTCCGTCATCATTGCTGACGATCTTAGACACTGCGGTTCTTGCTTGAAACTCTTTGTATCCGAGAGCAACCAAACCGGCAATCGCCTCAGACATATTTGTATTGCCGGAAATTCCCGCCCATTTTTGTCCGTCAGTTATCATTATTCCCGTAATCTTATCTTTCAACGCAGCCGTTATTTTTTCGGCTGTTTTTTTTGTAAAACCGAATACGCCGCATAACATTGACACATCTCTTGCGGCAACCGCGCTTTTAAAATCTGCAAAAGATTTTGAAATTTTATCAAGATACTCCATTGCTTTTTTTGCGCCGGTTGAAGGGACTTCATCTTTTATCAAAAGAAACATTTCTCTTTCCTCTTTTGACAAAAATCCGTAATGAGAAATCACTCCGCCGTACATGCCTGTCGATTCAACTATATAAAGTTTCAATTCCTGTCCGGTTTTAGGAAGTTTCTCGCTTGTTGCAACAGTAATATTTACTTCATATCCTGTTCCCGATACTTCAAGAACAACGCTGTTTTGTTTTTTATACGATAGTATTCCGTTAAAATAATCTATCATTTATCCTCTTGTAAAATATGGCCCAAGGTAACTTTGTCATTATCGGCCGCAAACTGTTTTATCAATTCTCTTTCCATTGATTTTTCAAATTTCTTTACGGATGCTTCTATCTTTCTTTCTTTTATCTCGGACTTAATAATTTTGGCTTCTATCTCATCGCCTTCTTTAGGGAATTCCTGTATTTTATTTCCTGCTGAAAATTCATTTTTCTTTATTAAAGCGGATATTCCTTTTTCTATTTCTATAAAAACGCCAAACTCGGCGACTCTTACAACTTTTCCTTTAACCGTTTCTCCTATTTTATATTTTTTATAAGGATCTTCCGTTAAATGTTTAATTGAAAGAGAGATTTTTTCATTCTGAGGATTAACAGATAAAACAACCGCTTCTATTTCATCGCCTTTTTTTAAAATTTCTTCAGGATGTTTTATATTTCTAAGCCATGAAAAGTCGCTTATATGAATCAACCCCTCTATTCCTTCAGGCAGTTTTACAAAAGCTCCAAAAGGAGTAACGTTTTTTACCGTTCCTTTCACTTTGCTGCCCGGCATATAATGTCTTGCTGCGTCTTCCCACGGATTGCGGCTCATTTTTTTTACCGAAAGAGCTATTTTTTTTGTCTCTTTATCGCAGTGAATGATTTTAACTTCTATTTCTTTTCCGGCTTTTACTTCTTCTTTAAAAAGATGTTCGCTGTCATTCCATGCATATTCATTTACGGATAACAGGCCTTCAACTCCTTTCTCAAGTTCTACAAACGCGCCGTAAGGCATTATTGAAGTAACCTTTCCACTGATAATTAAGCCTTCTATATATTTTTCGTTTGCGCTGTCCCACGGATTTGTAATAAGCTGTTTCATGCTTAACGAAATTCTTTCCTGCTCTTTGTCAACCTTTGCTATTTGTACTCTTATTATCTGTCCTACTTTTAAAATATCTTCAACCTGCTTTACTTTATACCATGCAAGTTCGCCTATATGCAAAAATCCGTCAATACCGCCCAAATCAATAAAAGCGCCGGCCTTTATTATTCTGGCGACTGTTCCGTCAACTATCTGTCCTTCTGACAATTCTTCAAGCATCGCCGCTTTTTTTGCAAGTCTCTCATCTTCAAGGAGTTTTTTTCTTGATAACGAAATTTTCTTTGAATCCCTGTCAAATTCCATTATTGCAAATTCATAATTTTTACCTACATATTTTCCGGGATCTTTTACAAAAACGGTATCTGTCTGTGAAATATGAAGAAAAGCCCTTGTCCCCGTATCAACAATAAAACCTCCTTTAACAGTTTTTATTATTGTTCCTTTAACGGTTTTTTTATTCTTAAAAGCTTCTTCCAAAGCATCCCATGCCGATTTTTCCAAAACTTCCCTGTATGAAAGTATTATTCTGCCTCTGACATTTTTCACAAAAACTTTAACCGTTGCGCCGACTTTTATCTCTTCGGGAACGGATCCGTTTTCAAATTCCGATTTAAGGATAATCCCTTCGGATTTCATTCCCAAATCAACCATAAAACCTTCCTCCGTTTCGGCGACTATCATTACATCTATAATCTGTCCGTGGTTGATATGCGTTTCAGGGCCGAGCAAATCTTCCATGCTTATGTTTTCATCATCTTCAAACTTTGTCAAATTATCTAAATTATTATTTGTATTATTCACTTCTTTCTCCCTTTATTTGTCTTATTTGTTAAAGCCAGAACTTCTTCCATCCTCCTTTTAACGTTCGTTATTATCCATCTTGGCGTTGATGCTCCGGCGGTTATCCCGAATATTTTTTTATTTTTAAACCAACCGGCTTTTATTTCATCAACATTTTCAATATGATGCGTCTTTGTTATTTTTGAACAAATCTGGTACAGCCTTCTGGTATTACCTGAATTTTTACCGCCTATTACAAACATTACATCCGCTTTTTTTGCAAGCTTTTCAGCCGCGCTTTGCCTGTCAAAAGTAGCCTTACATATGGTATTGTATATTTTTACCTTTGAAATCTTTGAAATTTTATTAATTATTTCTTTAAATTTTTTCGGACTCTGCGTAGTCTGGCTTACAATATATATTATATCCGTTTTTTTTACGTTTTTTATATCTTTCACATCTTCGACAACGACACATTTACCTTTGCCGTAAGAAACCAAAGCAACAACTTCCGGATGTGTTTTTTCCCCTATAATGACTATCTGTTCGCTTTCATCACTTAATTTTTTTACTATATCCTGAGCTCTCTTTACAAAAGGGCATGTAGCATCCAAAATTTTTATATTTTTCTTTTTGGATAACTTTTCATAAATATCAAGAGGTATTCCGTGAGTTCTTAAAACAAGAACGCCTGTTTTGATTTTCGAGTAATCTTCTATAACTTTAATTTTTTCTTGTTCTAATCTGCTTACTTCCTGCGGATTATGAATAAGAGGTCCGAATGTATATACCACTTTATTATTTTTACCGGCTATTTGTTCGGCCAACTCTATGGCTCTTTTTACTCCGAAACAAAAACCGGAACTTTTTGCGATTTTAATTTGTTTTTTCATAAACATCCCGTATTATCCGCCGAAATTTATTTTATTATATAAAATCCTGGCAATTTCTTCATTAGCTTTTGCCGCAGGATGTCCGTCATTTTTTATTATATAGCCGTTTTCTTCATTATAACTTGGCAATAATATAAATTTTAAATTTGCTTTTTGCAATTCTTTTACCAAAATATCAGAACTTGAACGCCATTTTATTATAATAAGATTAGAGTTGTACTTTTCTCTTATTATCTTATCCATTTGTTTTAAACTGTCTATTAAATAATTAATATAAAAATTTTTATTGTAACAATCTATAATATCTAGGAATATTTTTCTAAATATGTAACTTCTCTTTAAAATATATTTCATTTTGCCAAACGGCTGATTTGACAACAACCATTTTTCCCCAGTATATAACCAACAGTCGCCAGGAACTGCTGTCCTGAAATTCCTATATATATGATCATCAATCAATGAGTAAAAAAAATATTCTGTTTTAGCTCCTTTTAAATAATAATTTATAATATCACTGTCTAAAAGGCTTAACGCTGTATTAGTGCCATGCCCTCGTACTCCGCAGTTAATAATATTGTTTTCAAAATTAGTCAATTTCGAAAAATAATACGGAAGAGTTTTATCATCATTCAATCCTTCTCCGAAAACCATGGAACAACCTAAAAAAACATATGCTTTATCTGATTTTAAATTACATTTTGTATATCTTAATCCATTTGTGTAACAATTATATGTTGCATTATATATATATTCTCTTTTTTCATCTTTTTCATCATTGTGATTATTAACATCATTTTTTAATTCAAATTCAAGTTTATGTTTTTTCTTCTTACTGTCATAAAAATGAAGTCCTCTTAAAGTAATAATTTTATCTGTATTTCTTGTTTCAAATCTATAAGATTCAACATATTTATCCATACTTAAAGATAAACCAATTTCAACTGCAGCTAAAGCAAAAAATATTCCAAAAAAAGTCACAGATATTTTTCTAAACAGAATACTTTTTATAAACATTGTGCATAGCAGAAATATCAAGCTGCATGACAAAAAAACAGAAACAAACTCATAATCAGAAAAACCATTCGTCATAATTTTTCTATTTCTCTCAATACTTTTTCAGACAACTTTAAATAATCTTCTTTCGTATATTCTTTCGGAGGAAAAACCGGTTTCCCATACTTTATTTTAATTTGTTTAAATCTTTTCATGTTATTTGTATTTGTTATTTTTACAGGGATTACGGGAACCTGAGCATTACATGCAACCATACCGGCTCCGGCTCTCGCTTTTCCTATTTTGCCGTCTTTTGACCTTGTTCCTTCAGGAAACATTAAAAGAGCTTTTTGATTTTCTAAAAGAGTAAATGCGTTTCTGAAAGCAGACATATCCTGCATTCCTCTTTTGACGGGAAAAGCATTTGTTCTTTTTATTAAAAAGCCGAGAATCGGGACGGAAAACAATTCCTGTTTAGCCATAAAATACAAATCTTTTTTCATAAAACAACCAGTCAAAGGAGGGTCAAAAAAACTCATATGATTGGGGGCTATTATTACTCCTCTGTTTTCCGGAATATTTTCCTGCCCTTCAGATTTACACCTGTATAATACCAAGAACATTACTTTAAAAAGGAATCTCCCAAAATAATAAAGAAACCCGCTTTTGATATTTATATCCATATTATAGTCCTTATTGTTTATTTTTATGATTATATAATATTTCCGCTGTTTCTTTATTAGCTTTTTCAGACGGATGCCCGTCATACTTTATTTTGTATCCCAAATCGTCATAACTAAAATATTCAGGCAAAATTATCACATCAAGTCCCGACATTAGAATTTTATCAATATAACCCCTAAATTTAGGCCATATCACTATTGTCAGTTTAGAATTATATTTTTCTCTGACAATTTTATCCATTTTTTTAAAATCTTCTATTAAATAATCTTCATAAAAAGACTGCAGATATTTATCTATCAACGGCAGAAATATTTTTCTGAAAATATAACTTTTCGAAAAAAGAATTTTTATTTTACCCAACGGCTGTTTATTTCTTATCCATCGTCCGCCGCAATATCTGCAGCTGTCTATACAGCTTGAATCTGATTCTACCGTAAAATTTCTTTTTATATGATCATCTACAAAATAATAATAGAAATGGTCGAATTTAGAATTTTTTTTAACAAACTTATCAACAATATTATTGTTTAAAATATTTAAAGCCGTTGTCGTTCCCTGTCCTGAAACACCGCAGTTTAAAACATTGCTTTGAAAATCCATAAGCTTTGAAAAACAATAAGGCAGTGTTTCATTATCTTTTAAGCCTATTCCGAAAACGAAAGAACAACCGAGAAAAACATAGTTACTCTCCGAATTAAAGTCTCCTTTTGTATACCTGAAGTAATTAGGATACACAGTATATTGTACGTCATATACTAAAGATAAACGCGGCTTTGACTGAAAATAATTATCATATTCGTTTTTTAAATAATAATATTCTTCTATACGGTCATTATCTGATTTATCCACAAATCTTTTATGCTTTAAAACAAAGATATTGTCTTTATTTATATCTTTTAAATAATCCTTATGAAACTCCGTTACCGGATAAGAAAAAAAACAAGATAATGCAAATTCAAAAACAGAAAACATCAAAAAAACGGAAAACAAAACAACAGCTGTTAATTTAATCCTTTTATACCGTACAAAAATTGCCGGAAATAAAAAAAATAAAGAAAATCCAAGAAAAATATATGCAAATTCATGATTTAAGAAAATTGCTTTTGATATTTCTTGCATAAAATAAATCCCGCATAAGTTTTGCAATAATTACAAACGGGGGTTCTTAAAAAGCAATAATGTCAAATGCAGACACTTTTTAAAATATCGTAAAAATTCGAGAAGGATATATTGACGCAGTCACTATCAATAATCTCTGTCGAACCCTCGGCAATTAATCCTGCTATTGAAAGCATCATAGCTATTCTGTGGTCTTTAAAACTGTCAACTTTACATC